>JANMPW010000397.1:0-3100 GCA_031370065.1 Acidobacteriota bacterium | reverse complement strand
TCGTTTTCGCCTCCCGCTCGAACCGCTGGCGCACTTCGAACGAGGCGGACGTGTGAGACGGCAGCACCTTCACCGCCACGGTTCGCTCCAGCCGCGTGTCCCGCGCCTTGTAGACCTCCCCCATCCCACCCGCGCCCAGCGGCGACAGAATCTCGTAGGGGCCCAGCTTCGTTCCCGACGGGAGCGCCATCTACTGTTTCAGCCCGGCAGTCCAGTTGACGATTGCGGTCAGGGGTACCGAGGTCACCTCACCCGCATCCGTACTGACCAGGAATCGTTGACCGTCGGCGGACACGTCGTAGCTGAACAAGTCGGAGGCGGACACGGGCTCGCGCCGGCGGATCGGGAACAAAGGCTTGGCCACGCCCGCTTCGAACGTCGTGCCGGCCATCACCTCCACCGCCATGAGTTTGCCGTCGGGAGCGATGTAATAGAGCTCCTTCCCATCACGCCGCCAGCGGGGCTCGGTGCCTCCGGCCGTGGAGACCTTCCAGTTGCCGCCCGGCCCCGGAAAGGGCGCGACGGCGATCTCCCACTTCCCCGACTCGTTCGAGGCGTACGCGACCCATCGCCCGTCCGGCGAGAACTGCCCCTGGTTCACTCCGAACGTCGTCTTGATGAACGGGATCGGTTTGCCATCACCCCCGACCGGCATCACCCACAACTCGAGATTCGTCGTGGCATCGAGGGCGCGAAAGAGGATGAACCGGCCATCCGGCGACCAATCGGTCACGTACTTCGTTCTGTCCGACGCCAGAACCGCCTCGTCGATGCCGGCGCCGCTCGAGCTCTTTTGATAGATGTCCGGATGGCCTCGGCGAAACGAAATGAATGCGATTCGCTGCCCATCGGGCGACCAGATCGGCCCGGCTTCGATCGCCGGATCCGATGTAAAGCGCGTTGCGACGCCGCCGGCGGATTGGTAGATCCAGACGTCCACATTCCCCGACTGATGATCCGTGATGTCCAGGGCGACCCTCTTCCCGTCGGGTGAAATGCGGGGATTGGCCTGGTCACCGACTGTGCCGAGGGAACCGATCTCCCGGCCGCTTCGATCCAGCCAGAGCAGACGCGAAAGGACCGACGTGGATTCCGACTGATAGATGAGTAGGCCGTTCTCCGAGACGGAAAAGAGCGCCCCGGAAGTCTGAGGGAAGTATTGGATGTTCTCGGCCACGAGAAAGGGATCGCCCGTGATCCGAAGTCTTTGCGCGTCGAAGGGTTGTGCGACCAAGTGTCGCTCGCGACGGAAGAGCACGAACCCGGGCGCGGCGTACGCCAGGGTCGACTTGGCGGCCACGATGAGCCGTTCCTCCTTGGAGTCGAGCGACCGGACGTAGATCCCCATCTTCTCCTTCTCTTCCCCGGACCCGAAGCTGGCGACGAGGTAGAGGAAGTGACGTCCGTCGGGCAGGAAGTAAGGCCACCGGTGCGTACTCTCACCCCGTGACTTGTCGAGCTGCGTCACCGCCGTCGCGAGACCGCCGGAAGCCGACATGCGATACAGCGGACCATCGACGACGGGCGAGAAGAGAATCACGCCCTCCCGGCTCCAGCTCCCGCCACGAGGAACCGGCGCTTCGCCGAGCGTCTGGGACGGCCCACCGGAGGCGTCGATCCTTCTGAGCTTTCCGTCCGCGAAGAAACCCAGGGAGCGGCCGTCGGGTGACCAGAACGGAAACGACGGATTCTCGGTCCCCAGCAGAGGCTGCGCGGTCAACGAATCCAGAGGCCGGATCCACAGAAGGTTCTTCCCGGCGGGATCCCGGGCGACGAAGGCGAGCCTGGTCCCGTCGGGCGAGAGCGCGATGCTGCGCAAGGCCGACTTGTCCGTCAGAATGATGGAAGAGCGCATCGGAATCGCAAACGCTCTCGTCCCGCGCCCGGAGCGAAACACGGCGGCCCCGGCAAGCAGCAGCGCGAGGATCGCCACGGCCCAGGCGAGCCGCTCGCGATTCTTGCGACGAGCCGCGACCGGTATGGCGACTGCGGTTTGGGATCCGGATTCGCCGATCCACCTGAGCTCGCTGCCGAGGTCCGCGGCGTTTTGCCAGCGGTCCTCAGGGTCCTTGGCGAGGCATTTCCTGACCACCCGATCGAGCGCGGCGGGCGACATCGGCTGGAACGTCGAGATCGGCGGCGGATCGTTCTGCATGATCGCCGAGATGAGTGACGCCTGGGAGGAGCCCGAGAACGCCTTCTTGCCGGTCGCCATCTCGTAGAGCACGCAGCCGAAGGCAAAGATGTCCGTGCGCGCGTCCGCTTCCTTGCCCTCCAGCTGCTCCGGCGCCATGTACTGGAACGTCCCGAGGATCGTCCCTTCCTGCGTCAGACCCTGCTGCGTCGGAAGCGACGTCAAACCGGATTGCGGTTTCGCGGGCGCCATCGCCTTGGCGAGACCGAAGTCCAGAAGCTTCACGCCCGATTTCGTGATCATCACGTTGCCGGGCTTCAGATCCCGGTGCACGATCCCCTGCCGGTGCGCCTTGTCCAGAGCGTCCGCGATCTCGACGCCGTACCGCAGCGTCTGCTCGAGCGGCAGCCCGCCCTTCGCCAGGCGATCGCTCAAGGTCTCGCCCTCGAGCAGCTCCATCACGAGGTACTCGGTCTCGCCCTCGCGCCCCACGTCGTAGAGGGCGCATATATGAGGATGCGAGAGCTGCGAGATCGTCCTCGCTTCCCGTTCGAACCGCTGCCGGGACTCGGGCGAAGCCGCCATGTGCGTCGGCAGCACCTTCACTGCCACCGTCCGCTCGAGGCGCGTGTCCCGCGCCTTGTACACTTCCCCCATCCCGCCCGCGCCGAGCGGCGACAGGATCTCGTAAGGGCCCAGACGGGCGCCCGAAGCCAGCGTCATCGCGCCTTCAACTCCGCCGCCCAGTTGACCACGACCGTGAGCGGGACATCTCTCTCCAGGGCTCGCTCCTGGAAAAGGAATCGACGGCCGTCCGGAGCGACGTCGTAGTTGTCCGGCGGAGGGTTGGCGGTGAAGAGAACCGCGGGTGAGCCCGCCTCGAACACGCCGGTCGTTCTCGTCGGGACCGCCAGGAGATCGCCATTCACTGCGAGGTAGAAGAGCTCCTTGCCGTCCCGCCGCCAG
>JANMPW010000387.1:0-5839 GCA_031370065.1 Acidobacteriota bacterium | reverse complement strand
AGGGCGTAGACGGAGCCCGGCGCGACGCAGAGCGACACGTCCCGACAGGCCGTCGAGCGACCGTACCGGACGGTGAGGCCTTCGATGCGGATCGGTTCCATCACGACTTGGCTCCCTTCTTCCAGGCGGCCCCGAATGCCTCGGCTGCCTCCTCCTTCGTCACACCGAGCGTCGCGGCGAGGCTGGCGTAGCGGGTCGCCGCCTCTCGCAGAATTCGCGCGCGATCGGTCCGGCTCATTGCGGGAGGCGCGTCGGCGACGTACGTGCCGTCCCCGCGGCGAACCGTGAGCACTCCCGCGTCGGTCAGCCGCTGAAAGGCCTTGGCGACGGTGGCGGGATTGACGCGAAGCTCCTTTGCGAGGTCCCGAACCGACGGCACGACCGCTCCCGGCGCGAGCGCCCCCGAGGCCACGAGCCGGCGCAAGCCCTCCTCGATCTGGCTCCAGATCGGGGTCGCGTCGGACGGGTCGATGCGCAGGCCAGCCATATCAGTGTATTAATACACCAATACGCTAGGGCGTGTCAACCTTCCCGGGTTCAGCCCCCATGCTCTGCCGGAAGTCGTAGCGGCGGATCCTGGGCGCGGCGGCGGCGATCGCAGCGGTGATGGCGACCGTCGCGATGCCGCCGGAGACGACGGACACCGTGACACCCACAGCAGCCGAGGCGAAGAGCGAGGCGACGATGCCGGCCTCGAGCTCGCCCAGCTGCGGGCCACCCATGAAGAAGATCATGTTGACCGACGTCATGCGGCCGCGCAGGCGATCGGGCGTGATGAACTGGCGCAGCGTCTGCCGGATGACGGTCGAGATGGCGTCCGCAAAGCCCACGGCGGCCAGCGCCGCGAGTGTCAGCCGGAACGAGCGCGAGAGGCCGAACGCGATCGTCGCGGCGCCGTAAGCCGCGACCGACCAGAGGAAGATCCGGCCCTGGCGCGGCGGCAGCGGTCGGATCGAGAGAAGCAAGGACCCCGCCAGGGCCCCGACGGCCGGCGCCGCCGCGAGCACGCCGTAGCCTCTCGCGCCCACGTGGAGGACCTGGTCGGCGAAGATCGGCAGAAGCGACATCGCGCCGGAGAAGAATGTCGCGAGAAAGTCGAGCCCCATTGTCCAGACCATGAGCTGCGTCGTAAAGACGAAGCGCAGCCCCTCGCGCAGAGCCGACCAACCCTCCGTCTGGCCGCCCTCGGCCGTCGGTGTGCCCGAGGTGTGCATCGTCGCGAGCGCGTAGATCACCGCGAGAAACGACAGGGCGTTTACGAGGTAGATGGACGCCAGGCCGTTCGTTCCTTCCCCGGCGCGCGCGATCAGGAGCCCGGCGAGCGCCGGCCCCCCGATGAGGGAAGCCTGGAAGACGGAGAGGTTGAGCGACAGAGCGCCGGGCAGGTCCTTGGGCGGGACGAGGCGGGGGATGAGGGCCTGGCGCGCCGGGCCGTCGAAGGCGACCGCGGAGGCCGAAAGCGCGTTGAGCGCGTAAATCAGCCAGAGCGTCTCGTGTCCGGCGAAAGTCGTGCCCCAGAGCGCCAGCGCGACGGCCGTCATGGCCATCTGGGTCGCGATCATCACGCGGCGCCGGTCGTGCCGGTCCGCGACGACGCCGCCCCAGAGCGAGAACGCGACGATCGGCACGACGCGCGTCAGCCCGACGATCCCGAGCGCGAGCGGCGACTTTGTCAGGAGATAGACGTGCCAGTTGATCGCCACGACCTGCATCTGCGAGCCCGTCAACGAGAGCAGCTGGGAGGCGATGAGCCGCCTGTAGTCGCGGTGCGCGAGCGCGAGGTACGGCGCCCTGGAGATGAATGATGGCACCAGGGCGCCGATTCTACGGGACCCGGCTCGCCGCCGCGGGCTCCTGCGGCACCGCCCGGACGATGTAGCGCTTCGGGGCGGAGCCGACGAAGTAGAAGGGATAGCAGGCGACGAGCGTGAGCGCGCGGCCCGGGGTGGGATCGAGCACGTGGATGTCCTCCGGGTCGACAATCCAGATGTCGTCGACGCGGTAGGTTTCCTTGCCCGACAGGGTCTCGAGCTCCATCGTGTCGCCGCGGACGAGGTCCTTCAACCCGCGAAAGAACCCGTCGCGATGGCCGGCGATGCCGACGTTGCCGTTCTCGCCGGGCTTGGGCGTGTCTTCGATGTGGCCGACGGCGCGGTTGAGCGTCAGGTCGTCCGTGCCGTCGAGGACCGCGACCTCGAGCCCGATCTTCGGGATGCGCAGGACGGCGAGCGGGTCGGAAGGCGTCTGCTTGAGGCTCTCCTCGTAGGCGCAAACGCGCTCCTTCGACCAGAGGGTCTGGTCGGGGGGCGCCTCGCCGGGCAGGACGCGCGCCGGCGACGTCGCAAAGCGCGCGCGGCTGGCCGTCTCGAAGCGCGCGAGGTCACGGCGCGAAAGAACGGACTTGTGGACGTACGCCGCGACCCAGACGGCGACGAGGAGAACCCCGGCCGTCCAGGCGAGGCGCTCGAAACGGCGAAGCCAGGCCATTGCGCGATGCTACAGCGTGCGCCCGGCGGACGGCGTCTTACGCCGTCTTTGCGGCGCTCTTGCTCCGGGCGACCCAGGAGGAGTTCTTCCACACCTTCAACGAGCACGGCCGGCCGATGTGCCGCAGCCAGCCGATCGGCTCCTTCATGCGCGCGATCTTCTGGAACTCGAGCGCGACGGCGCCGAAATCCCTGTCGCAGAGCTCGGGCAGAAGCGCCTGCTTGTCCTTGAAATGGACCGATGACCGAGGGCGAGTACTCGATCTTCTCGGCGATTTTGCGCATCGTCGTATCCCTGCTCGGCGAACTACAGTTTTGGTGCGGGCGACATTTTTCTGCGGGTACATGGAAACTTCTGGCGGCCATTGGTCGTACTGACATAGAACTGACCGGTCAGTGTCGTAATAGTGATGGCGAGACTAAAGACAGCAGACAAGGAATTTGCGATTCTCGAGGCCGCCTCCCGCGTCTTCGCGCAGCGCCCTTTCCATGAAGTTCTGATCGACAGCATCGCGGCCGACGCCGGCATCGGGAAAGGGACGATCTACCGCTACTTCGAGACCAAGGACGATCTCTACTTCGCCGCCATCCTTCACGTTCTCGACACGCTGACCGGGGCACTCGAGGCGACACTGTGCGAAGAGATGACCGCCCCCCGGCGCCTCGAAACGATCGCGACGGTGATCCTGCAGCACTTCTGGGAGCGGCGGCAGCTGCTCGTGTTCTTCCAGCGCGAGGAGCACTTTCCGATCCGCCACGAAGAGCTCGCCACGCGGCGGGAACGAATTCTGCGCTTCGTCCAGGAGACAATCCTCGCCGGCATCGAGCGATGCGAGTTCCGCGGCATCGATGCGCGCATCGGTGCGAACCTCTTCCTCGGTATGGTGCGCTCCGTGAACCTGTTTCACCGCAGCGACGACCGGCTCGAGGATCTCGTCGCACAGTTGATGGGCGTGTTTCTCTCGGGCGTCGCGCGGAGGCAAGGTTGAGGCGCGCAACGGCGATCGTTCTGCTTCTCTGTGCCGGGTGCACGGCGATCTCCGAGAAGACCGTTCGGGACGCCGTCTCGCCCGCACCGCAAGAGCCCTGGACGCCCCCGGCGAAAGCCGCCATGCCGCCCGCGCCAGCCGATCAGCTCGCGCTCGCGGTCCCCGCCGAATACCTGAAGCCCGGCGCGACCTTGTCGCTCGCGCAGCTCGTGGACGTGGCGCTGCGCTCAAATCCGTCGACGCGCGAGGCGTGGTCCTACGCGCGGGCCGCCGCGGCCGAGGTGGGAGCGAAGCGGTCGCTGTACTTCCCGGTGATCGAAGTGGACGCCCAGATCCAGCGCCAGAAGCAGTCGGCCGTCGGAGGCCGCTTCACGTTTCTCCAGACCACCTATGGCCCCTCGGTCGCCGCGTCGTGGCTGCTCTTCAATTTCGGCGGGCGCGAGGCGGACGTCGAAGAGGCCACGCGCGCGCTTTACGCCGCCGACTGGACGCACAACGCCGCGATCCAGGACGTCGTCCTCACCGTCGCGCAGGCCTACTACGGCTATCTCAACTCAAAGGCGCTCGTCATTGCGCGCCAGGCAAACCTCGACGAAGCGCGCCGGAGCCTCGACGCGGCCGAGGAGCGCCACCGCGCTGGCGTCGCGACCATCGCGGACGTGCTCCAGGCGAAGACCTCGGCCTCGCAGATCCAGCTGCAGCTTCAGGACACGCAGGGGCAGCTCCAGATCATCCGGGGCGCGCTCGCGACCGCCGTCGGCGTCCCCGCGAACATTCCCGTGGAGGTCGGGCAGCTGCCGGAGGAGCTGCCGCTCGACATGGTCAAGAAGAGCGTGGATGAGCTGATCTCCCTGGCCGTGGCCGAGCGGCCGGACCTGGCCGCGAGCCGGTTCACGGCGCTGGCCGCGCAAAGCAAGATCCGCGCGGTTGCGGCCGAAGGGTTGCCGAGGCTCTCGGCGTCGGCGACCGGCAACCGGACCTTCTACTCCACTCCCAACGTCGCCGACCCGTTCTCGACGAACTACTCGGGCGCCATCCTGCTGCGCATCCCCGTCTTCACTGGCTTCGACGTCGCGTATCGAACACAGAAAGCGAAGGAAGAGGCGGAGGCGGCAAAGGCGAGCGCGGAACGGCTCGAGGACCGCGTGATCCTGGACGTCTGGACGAGCTACTATGCGGTGCAGACGGCCACGCAGCGCATTGCCACGACGCGCGACCTGCTCGCGAGCGCGCTGCAATCGGCGGACGTCGCCGCGGGCCGCTACAAGGCCGGCGTCGGATCCATCATCGACCTGTTGACCGCCCAATCGGCCCTCGCAAACGCCCGCGCGGAAGAAGTGCAGGCGCGGTCCCTCTGGTTTCTCGCGATGGCGCAGCTGGCGCACGCAACGGGAGCGCTGGTGCCGAAGGCGGCGGAAATCACGAGCGCAACGACCCAGAAGCAGGAGGCGCCATGACGCGTGCGGTGAAGCGATTCCTCGTTCCGATCCTCGCGCTCGTCGGATCCGCGCTCGGCTGCGCGAAGGCGGACAAGGCGCCGCCGGTCGAGGCCGTGCCGGTGCGCGTCGGCACCGTCGTGCGGAAGGCCGTGCCGCTGCAGATCCGCAACGTCGGAACCATCCAGCCCTACATCGCGGTCGCGGTGCGCGCGCAGGTCTCGGGCGAGATCATGCAGGTCCACTTCCGCGAGGGGCAGGACCTGAAGAAAGGCGAGCTTCTCTTCTCCATCGACCCCCGTCCCTACCAGGCCGCGCTCGCGCAAGCGGAGGCGGCGCTCGCGCGCGAGCGAGCGCAGATGGAGAACGCGCAGACCGACGTCCAGCGCTACGAAGACCTCGTGAAGAAAGACTACGTGACGCAGCAGCAATACGACAGCGTCAAGGCCAACGCCGCGGCGACCGCGGCGACCGTCCGTTTGAACCAGGCTGCCGTGGAGAGGGCGCGCCTCGACCTCGGATTCTGCTCGATCCGAGCGCCGATCGACGGACGCAGCGGAAGCATCCTGGTGCAGTCCGGAAACGTCGTGAAGGCAAACGACGCCGTGCTCGTCACGATCAACCAGATTGCGCCGATCTACCTGACCTTTGCCGTACCCGAGCGCGAACTGCCCGAGATCCGCCGGCGCCAGAACGCCGGCGGCCTCGTCGTGGAGGCGGAGGAGCCCGGCAACGGCAAGTCGCTCGGCCGCGGCGAGCTGACCTTCGTCGACAACACGGTCGACCGTGCGACCGGGACGATCACTCTGAAGGCCACCTTCGCAAACGCGGACCGCGTTTTGTGGCCCGGCGAATTCGTGAACGCGATCCTGACGCTCACCACCGAGCAGGGCGCGATCGTCGCTCCGATCGGCGCCGTTCAAAACGG
>JANMPW010000643.1:0-2485 GCA_031370065.1 Acidobacteriota bacterium | reverse complement strand
AAGCCCTGCGACCACTCGAAATTGTCGAGCAGCGACCAGGCGAAGTAGCCGCGCACGTCCACGTCCTGTTCCATCGTCCGGCGCACCGCGCGGAGGTGATCGCGCAGGTACGCGACGCGGAGCGGGTCCTCGACGGTGTCGCCCTCGGGCTCCGGGTCCTGGAACGCCGCGCCGTTCTCGGGCACGTAGAGGGGTATCGCGCCGTATCGATCCCGCACCCAGAGCAGGGTTTCGGCGAGGCCCTCGGGGTAGACCTCCCAGTCCATCTCGGTGTGCAGCCCTGGCTGGCGCACGCGCCCTGCCCCGTCGGGCCAGGCCTTCGGGTCGTTGCGCACGACGCCGCGCGTGTAGTAGTTGACGCCGAGGAAGTCGATCGGACGCCGGATTGCGTCGAAATCGCCGGCGGCAAAATCCGGCCACGCTTCGCCGAAGATGCCCGGGAGCTCCTCGGGGTAGCGCCCGAGCAACAACGGATCGAGGAACTGGCGGTTCATGTATGCATCCGCCCGGCGCGTGGCGGCGAGGTCTTCCGGGGACTCGGTCGCCGCGTGCTTGGGCTCCAGGTTGACGACGATCCCGATCCGATGGCGGCCCTCGGCGCGGTAGGCGTCCACGGCGGCGCCGTGGGCGCGCAGCAGGTTGTGCGATGAGAGCGGAGCCTCGAAGAGGTTCCGGTGGCCGGGGGCGAGCACGCCGTGAAGGTATCCGCCGTCCGAGACGACCCACGGCTCGTTCAGCGTCGCCCACATCCGGACGCGCCCGTCGAGTGCGCGAAAGGCGACGCGCGCGTACTCGGCGAACCAGCCGGCGATGTCGCGGTTCTGCCAGCCCCCGCGGTCCTCGAGCGCCGCGGGCAGGTCCCAGTGGAAGAGCGTCGCGTTCGGCTCGATCCCGGCCTCGCCGAGCGCGTCCACGAGACGGCGGTAGAAGTCGAGGCCCTTTTCGTTGACCCGGCCGGTCCCCTCGGGCATGACGCGCGACCAGGAGATGCTGAAGCGGTAGGCGGTCAGCCCCAGCTCCTTCATCCAGCCGATGTCTTCCTTCCAGCGGCGGTAGTGGTCGCAGGCCACGTCGCCCGTGTCGCCGCCATGGACCAGGCCCGGCGTGCGGCAGAAGCGGTGCCAGTTGGAGGGGCCCGCTCCATCGGCCAGCGGCGAGCCCTCGACCTGGTACGCCGAGGTCGCGGCGCCCCACAGGAATCCGGTGGGGAAGGACGGCAGCGCGCTCATCGGAAGCGAACGCCGCGCCCTATCGGCCGTAGATCGGCAGCCATGGGCGCGTCAGGTAGTCCGAGAGCGTGATGAGCATGAGGAAAGCCAGAAAAACGATGCTTGTCGCCACGACGATCGCCGTCAATTTCGGGGACGAGCGCAGGTGCATGAAGATGAGCGCGACCATGACCGCCTTCGTGGTCGCGATGGCGAGCGCGAGCGGAGTGTTCCAGATACCCAGGTGCTGGTACGCGGCCCAGAGGGTCACCGCGGTCAGGACCATGAGCGCCGTGAAGACCGCGAAGTAGGCGCCGAGCGACCCATGCGTGTCGTCCGATCCGTTTCGTCTCACAGCGTGTGCCTCCCCAGCAGGTAGAGCAGGGGGAAAAGAAAGATCCAGACGATGTCCACGAAGTGCCAGTAGAGCCCGACCATGTCCACCGGCGTGTTGTAGCGCGGGGTGAAATCGCCGCGCCGGGCCCGCGCGATGAGCCAGAGAAGCAGTCCGATGCCGATGACCATGTGGAGCGCGTGGAGCCCGGTCATGCAGAAGTAGAGCGAGAAGAACATCTCGCTCTGGCGCGGCAGGCCTTCCGGGACGACGAAGTGGGGGCCGGGGACCTCGTGGTGGACGAACTTCTGCTTGTACTCGATTACCTTGACGCCGAGAAACGTGCCGCCGAGCAGGATGGTCGCGGTGAGAAAGAGAACGATGAGGTTCTTCTTCCCCTGCTGGCCCGCCCAGACCGCGAGCGCCATCGTCAGCGACGACAGGATGAGGACGGCCGTGTTGAACGCACCGAGCTTCAAGTCCAGCAGGTTTGAAGCGCCCTCGAACGCGCGCGTGTAAGAGGCGCGATAAATGACGTAGGCCGTGAACATGCCGCCGAAGAAGAGGACCTCGGTCACGAGGAAGATCCACATGCCGAGCGCCGACGCCTCTTTCTGCGCCTCCATGTCGACGAAGTGATGGCGCAGCTCTCGGGGGGCGTCGTGCGCGTCATGCGCTGTCGCGTGCGATCCGTCAGCCAACGGCCACCTCCTCCTTGCCCGTCAGGTAGTCGTAGGGCTTGCCGGTGACGACGGGCGTTTCCGGGAAGTTCTCGGTCGGCGGCGGAGAGGGCGTCTGCCACTCGAGGCCCGTGGCGCCCCACGGGTTGTCCACGGCGTCCTTGCCATAGCGCATCGACCAGACGAAGTAGACGAGCGGGATCAAATACCCGATGCCGAGGATCGAGGCGCCCGCCGTGGACATGACGTTCAAGACCTGGAAC
>JANMPW010000318.1:0-1641 GCA_031370065.1 Acidobacteriota bacterium | reverse complement strand
ATCAAGCGCAAGATCGCGCTGTTCTGCGACGTCGCCGAAGAAGCCGTGATCACGGCCAAGGACGTCTCGACGATCTACGAGGTCCCGGTCGTGCTCGCGGGCGAGGGGCTCGACCGGATCGTGCTGAAATATCTGCACCTGCCGCAGACCGAGCGCCGTATGCAGGCGTGGGAGGAGCTCGTCAGCCGGATCAAGCACCCCTCCGACGACATCACGATTCATGTCGTCGGCAAGTACGTCGGCTACGAAGATTCGTACAAGAGCCTGAACGAGGCGCTGTATCACGGCGGGTTCCCGCACCGCCTGAAAGTCAACATCAAGTGGATTGAGGCCGAGGCGCTCGAGGAACCGAACGGCTCCGCGCTGCTCGACGCGGCGGACGGCATCCTCGTGCCGGGCGGTTTCGGCAACCGCGGCACGCGCGGGATGATGATCGCCGCGCAGGTCGCGCGCGAGCGCGGCGTCCCCTACTTCGGAATCTGCTACGGCTTCCAGTGGGCCACGGTCGAGTACGCGCGCAACGTCGCCGGGCTCGCCGATGCGGACTCCACCGAGTGCAGTCCCGACACGGCGGCCAAGGTGATCTACAAGCTGCGCGATCTGCTCGGCGTGGACGACCTCGGCGGCACGATGCGGCTCGGCAGCTATGCCTGCGAACTCTCACCCGGCTCGCTCGCGCAGCAGGTGTACGGCACGGGCATGATCGAGGAGCGTCACCGTCACCGCTACGAGTTCAACTGCCTCTACGAACGCACGCTCACCGAGCACGGGCTGAAGATCTCCGGCCGCTCGCCGGACGGCAAGTTCGTGGAGATCGCGGAGTTGCCCGGCCACCCCTGGTATCTCGCGGTCCAGTTCCATCCGGAGTTCAAGTCGAAGCCGACGCGGCCGCATCCGCTCTTCGCGGCGTTCGTCGCCGCGGCGTATCAGCACAAGACTGCACACGTCCGGCCCGAAGCGGAATCGGTCGCGTAGACGCGCGTCGGCAGGATGGGGCAGGAAAGGCGGGAAAGGCAGGAGCCGTTTCCGGTTCGGCCCTTCCCGGCCCATCCGGCCCCTCCAGCCCTCTTATAATGCTGTCCGTGACCCCTGTGAAGCTGGGCGACATCACGATCGGGGGCGGAAGCCCCTTCGTGCTGATCGCGGGTCCCTGCGTGATTGAAAGCGAGGCGCACGCCCTCGAGCTGGCCAGCCGCCTCACCGACATCGCACGGCGGGCGCGCGTCCCGTTCATCTTCAAGGCGTCGTACGACAAGGCGAACCGGACGTCAGGCGCCTCGTTCCGCGGGCCCGGCCTCGACGAGGGGCTGCGCGTGCTCGCGCTGATCAAGTCGCGCTGCGGTGTGCCGATCCTCACCGACATCCACGAGCCGTCGCATGCGCGCGCCGCGGCCGACGTCGCCGACGTGCTGCAGATTCCCGCGTTCCTTTCGCGCCAGACCGATCTGCTCGTCGCGGCCGCGAAAACGGGCCGCATCGTGAACATCAAGAAGGGTCAGTTCCTCGCGCCCGATGACGTGCAGCATGCGATCGCCAAGGTGGTGAACGCCGGCAACCCGCGCGTGCTCCTCACCGAGCGCGGCACGTCCTTCGGTTATCACAACCTCGTGGTCGACATGCGCGCGTTTCCGATGATGCGCG
>JANMPW010000305.1:0-16820 GCA_031370065.1 Acidobacteriota bacterium | reverse complement strand
CGACCCCTCTGCCAGAGAAGTGCTCGGCTGGTGGTTGGTGCCGTTCGCTATCGTGGGTGGATCCCTCCTCATGATCGCGACCACTCGAGCTCTGCGATGGACCCTGCGCTTTGCCCGGATTCGAAAGCCTACCGAATCTTGAATGACCTTGCCGCGGCAAGTCCGCACCCTCCTTCCCCGCCCCGGCCTATCGGTAGGGGAGCGTTGGAAGCCTCTGCAGTCGGAGGTTCACTGTCGACGCATTCCCGCGTACAATCCGCTCGCTTGACGAGCCACGCGTTCAACTACGGAGACCTGAAGATCTTCTCGGGGCGCGCGCATCCGGCGCTGACCCAGGAGATCTGCGCGTACCTGCGCATGCCGCTCGGGGAGCTGACGCTCTTCAACTTCTCCGACGGCGAAATCTACTGCCAGATCGACGAGAACGTGAGGGGCGCGGACGTGTTCGTCGTGCAGCCGACGTGCTCGCCCGTCAACGACCACGTGATGGAGCTTCTGATCCTGCTCGACGCCTTCCGGCGTTCTTCGGCCTCGCGCATCACGGCGGTCCTTCCGTACTTCGGGTACGCGCGGCAGGACAAGAAGGACAAGCCCCGCGTCCCGATCGCCGCGAAGCTCATGGCGGACCTGCTGACGGCCTCGGGCGCCGACCGGATCCTCACGATGGACCTTCACGCGGCTCAGATCCAGGGCTTTTTCAACATCCCGGTGGACCATCTCTTTGCGGCCCCGGTCATCCTGGATGCGATCCGCAAGCTCGTGCCCGAGGAGCTCGTCATCGTTTCGCCGGACGTGGGCGGCTTGACGAGGGCGCGCGCGATCGCGAAGAGGCTCGACGCGTCGCTCGCCGTCATCGACAAACGGCGCACGGGCAAGAACGAAACCGAGATCCTGAACGTCGTGGGCGAGGTCGAGGGCAAGGACGTGCTGATCCTCGATGACATGATCGACACCGCGGGAACGCTCGTGCAGGCCGAGGCGGCCCTGCGCAGACAGGGGGCACGGCGTCCCTATGCGGCCGCGGTCCACGGGGTCTTTTCCGGGCCTGCCATGGAGCGCATCGAGGCCTCCGGATTGGAGTCTTTGCTGGTCACGAACACCATCCCCGTGGAGGCGGCAATGGCCCGCTGCCCCCGTATCAAGGCCCTTTCGGTCGCCCCCCTCCTGGGGGAGGCCATCCAGCGGATTCACGACGGGGCTTCCGTTTCTTCGCTTTTTGTGTAGAATCCGCCTCTTTGCGCGGGGATCCCGCGCGAGGTAGGCGATGAAAACGATCGAACTGAACGTCGAGAATCGCTCGACCACCGGAAAGAACGAGGCTCGGCGCGACCGCGTGGCGGGGCGGATCCCGGCCGTGGTGTACGGCGCGGGCAAGGCAAACGTCCCGATCTCCGTCAACAAGAAGGCCCTTGCGGACGTCTTCCGCGAGGGAGCCAGCGAAAACGCCATCTTCCTGTTGAAGCTCGCGGGCTCGGACCAGAGCCGGCACGCGATGATCAAGGAGATGCAGCGGGACCCGGTCTCGCGCAAGCCCCTGCACATCGATTTCGTGCGCGTCCTGATGGACGTGAAGATCACCCTGAAGGTGCCCATCGAGGTCGTGGGAATCGCGCGCGGTGTCAGGGCCGACGCCGGAATCCTGGACCTGGTGACCCGCGAGATCGAGATCGAGTGTCTCCCGACCAGCATCCCTGCCCACATCGCGGTCGACGTGACCGAGCTTGGCATCGGAGATGCCATCCGCGTCTCGGAGCTTCCGGTGCTCGAGGGCGTCCGGATCGTCGATAACCCGGAGAAGGTGGTCGTCCACGTTGCCCACCCGACACGCGAGGCGGAGCCGGTCGCCGCTGCCGAGGCGGGCACCGAGCCGGCCGAGCCCGAGGTCCTCAAGAAGGGCAAGGTCGTGTCGGAGGAAGAGGGCGGGGACGAGAAGAAGGACGAGAAGAAGAAGGAGAAGGAAAAGGAGAAGTAGCCTCTGCACGCGATTATCGGCCTCGGGAACCCGGGAGCCGAGTACGAGACGACGCGGCACAATGCGGGTTTTCGCGTCGTGGAGGCCTTCGCGCAAGAGGAAGCAGTTCGGATCCGGTCGCGCGAGTGTTCCTCGCGCGTGGGCCGGGGGAGAGTCGGGGAGACCGCGGTGCTCCTCGCCCTTCCGCAGACGTTCATGAACGCCTCGGGCGAGGCAGTTCGCGCTCTTTGCCAGAAACACAGCGTCGACCCATCGGGGCTCTGCGTCGTCGTGGACGACATCGACCTCCCGCTCGGCGCCCTGCGCTTGCGTGCGCGGGGGTCCGCGGGAGGACAGAAGGGGCTCCGATCGGTCATCGCGCATCTCGGCACCACGGACTTCGCGCGCCTGCGCGTGGGAATCCGGGGCGAGAAGTACTCGCGCCATCGCGACCTCGCGGACTACGTCCTCGAGCCGTTCGCGAAGGTCGAGCGCGAACAGTTCGAAGAGGGCATCGGACGGGCCGTGGAGGTCCTCCGGCTCTGGTTGACGCAAGGAATCGACGCCGCGATGCGGCGAGCGAATGTTTTACCTTCCTCTCCGGACTTGCTCAGTCCGGATTGACATCCATGAGGAGGAGCAGATGAGGCTCTATGACATCGTCGTCCTGGTCACGCCCGACCTGAGCGACGAGGACGCGGCGAAGGTCGCGGCCGAATACAAGAAGGTCCTGGTGGACGGCGGGGCGAACGTCGTCAAGGAAGAGCCGTGGGGCAAGCGGCGGCTCGCCTTCCCGATCCTGCGCAAGCGCGAAGCCCACTACCACTACTGGCAGGTCGAGGCGGCCCCGGCCGCCGTGGCCGAGGCGCAACGCCGCATGGGCCTCTCCGACCAGGTGCTCCGGCACCTCGCGGTCCGCGTCGACGAGGAGCTGACGCGCGCGGCGAAGATGGCAGAGCGGCTGCGCCTGAAGGCGATCAAGCGGCCTCCGCGCCCGGCGTCTGCGACCGTAGCGCCCGGTGAGGCGTCGCCTGCGGCGCCCGAAAGGAGCGAGTCATGAGAATGGGTGGAGGGTCCGGGCGGCCGACCGGCGCCCGCGGCGCCGCGGCTGGCAAGGACGGCAAGGGCGGCCCGCGCAAGAAATTCTTCGTCCGCCGGCGCAAGGTCTGCAAGTTCTGCGCGGAGAAGATCGAGTACATCGACTGGAAGGACGTGAAGATGCTGCAGGGATTCATCCCCGAGCGCGGCAAGATCCTTCCGCGCAGGATCTCGGGGACCTGCGCGCTCCACCAGCGCAAACTCCAGACGGCAATCAAGCGCGCCCGTTCGATCGCGCTCTTGCCGTACGCCACGGACTAGCAGGGAGGGGGATGACCTCTCCGGGAGCGGTGGTGGCGCCCCTGCCGACCCCGCTGGGAAAATTCGAGGCGCCGCTGGCCGCGCTCGTGGCGGCCACGGCTTTCTCGGCCGTGTTCCTCGTTCCGCTCTTCGGCGTCGTCGGCCTGCCCCTGGCGTCAGTTCCGCTCGTGAGGCTGGCCCACCGCCAGGGGCTCGTGGCGGCGCTGGCTGCCTGCGCCCTGGCGTGCGCGATTCTGTTCGGCCTCGGCTGGGCGCTCGGGGGCCTGGGCGCCGGAGTTGCCCTTGCGTTCGTTGGGGCGGGCGTCACGACTCTGCCCCCGGCCTCGGTCGGTTTCCTGCGGGCGGGCGCCGAGCCCTCCCGCTGCTACCTGGGGCTGTGCATCGCCGGATGCGCGTTCCTCGCTGCCGCGTTTGCCGCGGGCGTGGGCGGGCCAGGGCCTTCGTTGACCGCCGAGGTGGCCTCGAG
Organism: Acidobacteriota bacterium; assembly: GCA_031370065.1. Taxonomy (GTDB): domain Bacteria; phylum Acidobacteriota; class Thermoanaerobaculia; order UBA5066; family Gp7-AA6; genus DAHUXD01. Next base: position 13,044 of record JANMPW010000305.1, on the reverse strand, counting down.
CTTCGATCGGCTCATTCCGGCCGCGATGGATTCCTATGCGCGCTCCGGGGCCGATACCGAGACCGTGGCGCGCATGCGCGGGACCCTCGAAGCCGCACGAGAGTTCTCCCAGTACTGCCTCTGGGGAATCCTGGGGGGGCTCTGGGTCCTCGGGGGAGCGATCGCCTTCTATCTCGGGGCGCGCCTGGCCCGGCCCGGGGCAACGGCCGATTCCGCCCGATTCGAAGACCTCCGGGTGCCTGCGGCCGGTGCGGGATTTTTCGTGGCCGCGGGGGCGGGATTCGGATTCTTGCAGGGGGACGCGAGGAGGGTGGCGGCGAACCTCCTCCTGCCTCTTCTGGCCTTGTATTTTGTGGCAGGTCTCTCTATCATCTGCCACTTCTTCCGGAGGTGGTTCCGGGCGCGGATTCTCCGAATCGGCTTGTATGCCCTGGCCGCCTATTTTCCGATCAACATCGGGGTGGCGCTCCTGGGGCTCTTCGATTGGCACGTGGATTTTCGCCGACGGGGCGAGGGAGTAGTCGAGAAGTCATGAAAGTCATTCTGGCCGACGATGTTCGCGGTCTCGGGCACCGCGGAGAGACCGTCACCGTGAAGCCCGGTTACGCGCGCAATTTCCTCCTGCCGCAGGGATTCGCCTACGAGGCGACCGCGGCCAACGTGCGCCGCCTCGGGGAGGAGGGGAAGAAGTACGACGAGAAAATGCTGCAGGGTAAGGCCGTCGCCGAGGAGGCCGCCAAGAAGGTCGAAGGCCTCACCGTTGCGATCGCAAAGAAGGCCGGCGAAGAGGGGCACCTCTACGGTTCGGTCACCGCATCCGAGATCGCCGATGCGCTCGCCGCGAAAAGCATCGAGGTGGATCGGCGCCGCATCGAGCTCGCCGAGCCCATCCGTCGGTTGGGCTCGCACACGGTCCACGTCCGGTTGCATCGAGACGTCGTGGCAACGCTCACGGTCGACGTACAGGCCCTCAACGCCCCGGCTTCGTAAGCTCCGCGGGCCTCAGGGACGCGGCGGGGCCGGCTCGGCTGCGGTCCCGTTCTCCGAGAGTTCGCCCTTCTTGGGAACGTAGAACGGCTGCTGCATGGACCAGGGCAGCTTCGCGATCTCCTGAGAACGCGAATTCCACTCCTCGGTCGGCTGGGAACCGCTGACGAAGGCTTCCAGCACGGGCAGCGGCGTGTCCGCGGTGGCCTTCAACCCCGTCTCGTAGTCGACCGGGGTGAAGACGATGTTCGCCGGCACGTCGAAGTCTTCATGGGGATCGATGCGCCCGTGGTCCTTCATCTTCTCGAGGATGCGGATCCAGATCGGGAGCGCCGCGTGCGCGCCATCGGCGCCCTTGCCGATCGTCTGCGTCTTCTGGTCGTTGCCCACCCAGACGCCGATCGTGTACCGGGGCGTGCTCCCGATGAACCAGGCGTCCGTGAAGTCGTTGGTCGTTCCGGTCTTGCCGGCGATGTTGAGCTTCAGGCGGGCCGCGGAAATCCCGGTCCCGCGTTGCGTGACGCCGCGCAGGATCTGGAGGAGCTGAAAAGCGGCCTGCGGGCTCTCGACCTCGCGCGCGTCGGGGTGGGTCTGCTCGAGCACGTCGCCGTTGGAATCGGTCACCTTCTCGATCAGATATGGGGTGAACGCGAGGCCCTGGTTGGCAAAGACCGTGTACGCCGACGTCAGCTCGACGAGGCTCACCTCGAACGCCCCGAGCGCGAGCGACGGATAGGCGCTCAGCTTCTGGCGGACCCCGAGGCGGTGCGCGGTCTCGATCACGCGCGCAAGTCCGACCATTTCGGCCACGCGGATGGCCGGGATGTTGTAGGAGTGCTCGAGTGCCTTGCGAAACGTGACGATGCCGTGAAACTTCGAGTCGTAGTTGCTCGGCCGGTAGGGGGGCTGGTGCTCGTCGATGACGATCGAGAGCGGGCCATCGAACACCGTGTCGGCGCCCGTATACCCCTGCTCGAGGGCGGTGAGGTACACGAACGGCTTGAACGCCGAGCCCGCCTGCCGCAGCGCCTGCGTCGCCCGGTTGAACTTGGACTGGGTCCAGTCGGATCCGCCGACCATGGCGCGCACGGCGCCGCTCGCGTTCTCGAGGATGAGGACCGCCCCCTGCTCGCGCGGTTCCTGGTCGAGGGCGAGCGAGAGCGCCCCGTCCTTGCCCTTCTGGACGGTCACGGTCACGAGGTCCCCGGGCTTCACGATCTTCGCGGCGGCCGCGGCGCCTGTCCACGCGAGGGAGGCGTTCGAGAGCGCCAGCGTCTGCTTCCCGATGCGCACTTCGGCCCCGACGGCGGCCGTCTTGAGGACCACGCCGCGCAGGGCCGATCCCTCCTCGACCCTCGCGCCTTCCCACGAGGGGTCGACGTACGACTCGAGCGAGCGGTAGCCGCTTTCGGCCAGGTTGCGGGGCTTGTGAAAACCGTGGCGGCGGCTCAACTGGCGCAGCCCCCATCCGAGCGCCTCCTCCGACCACGCCTGCATTTCCGGGTCGAGAGTGGACTCGACGCGCAGGCCCCGGCGGTAGAGGTCCTTTTCGCCGTAGGTCTTCTCGAGGTACTGGCGGATCTCCTCCGAGAAGTACGGCCCGACGATGGACTCGGGCAGCCACGGCGCTGCGGGCAGGGGCTCGGCCTCCGCGGCCTCGCGCTGAGCCTCGGTGATGTAGCTCTCGGCGCGCATGCGGCGCAGCGCGGTGGAGCGGCGCGCCCGCGCCAGTGCCGGATTGCGGAAGGGCGACTGGTCCTCGGGCCGCTGGACGATGCCAGCGAGCAGCGCGGCTTCGGCCAGTGTGACGTCCTTGATGGTCTTGCCGAAGTAGTACCGGGACGCGGCCTCGACGCCGTAGTTGCCGTGGCCGAGGTAGATCTCGTTGGCGTACATCGTGAGGATCTGGTCCTTGGAGTATCGGCGCTCGATCTCGAAGGACACAAGCGCCTCGTTGACCTTGCGCGAAAGGGTCTTGCGGGGGGAAAGGAAGATGGCCCGCGCGAGCTGCTGCGTCAGCGTGGAGCCTCCCTGGGCGTAGCCGCCCTGCTGGAGGTTCGCGATCAGGGCCGAGACCGTGCGCTTGACGTCCACCCCGCCGTGCCGGAAGAAGTTCTTGTCCTCCGTCGCGATCAGCGCGTTGCGAAAGACGGCCGGGATGTCGGCGCGGGAGATGAGCGTGCGCCGCTCGATCGCGTAGCGCGCGATCGTGGAACCGTCGCGCGCCACGATCTGCGTGACGATGTCCGGGCGGTACGTCGCGAGCTCCGCGACGCGCGGCACGCGCACGAAGTTGGTCGCGAAAGAACCGGCAACCGAGCCGAGCAGCGCCATGACGCCGAGCGGCAGAGCCAGTGCCGCGAACCGGCTGAGACTCCTCACGCGAGGATTGTGAGGCATCCGCCGCGCTTATGCTATAAGCGGCGGCTCACCCATGGCGCGCCCCTCGCAACCCCGGCCCTCCCCGTCCGCCAAACCGGTCAGCTACGCCGAGGCGCAGTCCCGCGCGACCGGGCAGTTTCGTCTCGTCACCGACTTCACGCCGCAGGGGGACCAGCCCCAGGCGATCCAGAAACTCGTGGACGGCCTCGGCGAGGGCCGCAAAGACCAGGTGCTGCTCGGCGTCACCGGGTCGGGTAAGACCTACACGATCGCGAAAGTCATCGAGACCATCAACCGCCCGACCCTCGTGCTCTCCCACAACAAAACGCTCGCGGCCCAGCTCTACCAGGAGTTCCGTAGCTTCTTTCCGGAGAACTCTGTCGAGTACTTCGTTTCGTATTACGACTACTACCAGCCCGAGGCCTACATCCCCCAGAGCGACACATACATCGAGAAGGAAACCTCGCGCAACGAGGAGATCGACAAGCTGCGCCTGGCGGCGTCGAAGGCGCTCTTCGAGCGGCGCGACGTGATCGTGGTCGCCTCCGTGTCCTGCATTTACGGCCTCGGCGCGCCCGACTCCTACTACGACATGTTGGCCTACCTCGAGACCGGCGACACGCAGGGGATGCCGGCCCTGATCGCCCGGCTCGTCGAGATGCAGTACGAGCGAACGAACCTGGACCTGGCGCGCGGAAACTTTCGCGTGCGCGGCGACGTGCTCGAGATCCAGCCCGCTTACGAAGACACGGCCGTGCGCGTCGAGTTCTTCGGTGACGAGATCGAGAAGATCACGAAGACCGACCCGCTGCGGGGCACGCCGCTCCAGCGCGTGGACCGGCTGGCACTCTACCCGCGCACGTTCTACGCGACCCCGCGGGAGACGCTGGAGCGCGCGATCGGGACGATCCGCGTGGAGCTCGATGCGCGCCTGGCCGAGCTCACCGCGGCGGGAAAGCTCCTCGAGGCCCAGCGCCTGCACCAGCGCACGATGTTCGACCTCGAGATGATGAAAGAGCTCGGATACTGCAACGGAATCGAGAACTACTCCCGCCACCTCTCGGGACGAAGCGCCGGCGAGCCGCCGCCGACGCTGCTCGACTACTTCCCGAAGGACTTCCTGCTCGTCGTTGACGAATCGCACGTGACGCTGCCCCAGGTGCGCGGCATGTATCACGGCGACCGGTCCCGCAAGGGAGTGCTCGTGGACTACGGCTTCCGCCTTCCATCCGCGCTCGACAACCGGCCGCTGACCTACGAGGAGTTCCGCGAGCGCGTGATCCAGGTCATCGCGGTCAGCGCCACGCCGGGCCCGGAAGAGCTCGAGCGCTGCGGGGGCGAGATCGTCGAGCAGGTCATCCGTCCGACCGGCCTGGTGGATCCGCCGATCGCGATCCGGCCGGTCAAGGGACAGGTGGACGACCTGCTCGCGGTGGTGCGGGAGTCGACGGCGGAAGGCGAGCGCGTCCTTGTGACGACTCTGACCAAGAGGATGGCCGAGGAGCTGACGAACTACTTCACGGAGGTGGGCGTGCGGTGCCGCTACCTGCACTCGGACATCGAGGTGTTCGAGCGCGTGAACATCCTGTCGGACTTCCGGCGCGGGGTTTTCGACTGCCTGATCGGGATCAACCTGTTGCGTGAAGGGTTGGATCTTCCGGAAGTGGCGGTGGTTGCGATCCTCGACGCCGACAAGGAGGGCTTCCTCCGGAGCCAGACCGCGCTCATCCAGACGGCCGGCCGCGCGGCGCGCAACCTGCACGGCCGCGTCCTTTTCTACGCCGACGCCGTGACCGATTCCATGCGGCGCGCCATCGAAGAGACGTCGCGCCGACGCGCCATCCAGGAGGCTTACAACGTCGAGCACGAAATCGTGCCGGCGTCCATCGTCAAGCAGGTGAATTCTCCGCTGGTGCGGATGGCGAACCTGGACTGCTACGACGTGCCAAAGGAATCGCGCCCGGACCTGCCGGACGCCGACTCCCTGCGCCGCCGGATCGCGGACCTCGAGAAGCAGATGAAGGCGGCGGCCAAAGAGCTCGACTTCGAGAAGGCCGCGTCCCTTCGGGACGAGATCCGCGGACTGCGGGAGCTCGAGATCTTTCGGACGTAAGGGCCGCCCGCGGGCGGAAACAAGCTCCGCCCCTAAGGCACGCGGGGCGCCGGCGTCGGGACCGGGGTGGGCTTGGAGAGGTGGGGATTATTGCGGACGAAGATGCGGGCGGCGTACTCGGCCGGGTCCTCCGAAACGGGCTTCACGACGAGCCTCGGCTTCCATCCCTGGTCGATGCTCGTCGCGACGACCGGGCCGGTGTTGCTCACGTTGCCGTAGGGGTTGTTGGCCAGAGAGTTGGCGGGCCGCAATCCGTACGGAATCGAGCAGGGCAGCGCCGCATGGCAGGTCGACACGGGGACGAGTTGCGCCGCGGCGCCCGCCACGAAGGCGAGAAACACTGCGAGGCCGACGAGCGCCGCGCGTCTCATAGCCAATGGCATGCGCGCGCGAGGCCGGCGAGTACGAGCAGCAGCGCCGCGACTGCCACGGCCCAGACTGCCGTGCGCGATTTGGTGGCGAGGGGGCTCTGGCGCGTGTAAAAGCCGGTCTGCCACCGCTCGAGCTCGCGCCCGCATTTCGGGCAGACGGGAGTGCCCGGCTCGACCGGTGTATAGCAGTAGGGGCATTCGTACATCGGCACGACACCATCATACTGCCGCGCGGAGGCTCCCCCCGCGCGCCCGGTCGAGGTAAACTCGAACCCGTGGTCGAGCCCAGCCGCCCGCCGGAGAATCTACCGGATTCCCCGGGTGTCTACATCTTCCGCGGCGACCGGGGCAAGATTCTTTACGTCGGCAAGGCCCTGTCGCTGCGCAGGCGTGTGGCGTCGTATTTCAACGCCGGGGCGGGGGGGGCGAAGGAGGAGGCCCTGCGGCGGCTTCACCGCGAGGTCGAGACGATCTCGACCCACACCGAGCTCGAGGCCCTCCTGCTCGAGAACACGCTCATCAAGAAGCACCGTCCCCGGTACAACGTTTGCCTGCGAGACGACAAGACGTACCCGTACGTCAAGATCACGACCGGGCAGGCGTGGCCCCGGGCGCTCGTGACCCGCAGGGTCCAGGACGACGGCCACTCGTACTTCGGACCGTTCTGGGGCGGCCTGGCCCGGCGGATCATGCGAATGATCACGCGCCACTTCCAGATCCGCACCTGCACGCTCGAGATCGATGGAAAGCTGCCGCGGCCCTGCCTGTACTTCGACCTCCATGCGTGCCTCGGGCCCTGCGTGGCGGGGCTGACGACGAAGCAGGCCTACGGCGAGGCCGTTGCCGACGTCGTGCTTTTCCTCGAAGGCCGCAACCGGGAGCTCGAGGCGAGCCTCTCGCAAAAGATGCAGGCGGCTTCCGACGCCGAGAGCTTCGAGATGGCCGCGGCCTACAGGGACGCGTTGAAGACGGTTCGGGACGTGGCCGAGCGCCAGGTCGTCCAGTCGATGAAGGGCGAGAATGTGGACGTCTTCGGCTTCTTCGAGTCCGGCTCTGACGCGGCCGTCTGCATCCTCGTGGTGCGCGGGGGTACCCTGCAAGACCGGCGGGACTTCTTCTTCGAGAAGGCGCAGGAGCTGGATCCGGCCGCGTTCCTGGAGGCGTTCCTGCCCCAGTTCTACGACACGAACCCGTTCCTTCCGGACGAGGTGCACCTGCCCGTCGCGCTGCCCGGGGCCGGTCTCTTGCAGGACTACCTGGCCGCGCGCCGCGGAGCCAGGACGACCGTCCGGAATCCGCAGCGGGGGCCCGCGGCCGATCGCCTCCGCCTGGCCGAACTCAACGCACGCGAGCGCCACCGCGTGCGCTTCCGCGCGACGGGCGGGGAAGAGGCGGTGGCGGTGGAGAAGCTGGCGCGCGCCATCGGGCTCGCGATCCCGCCGCGCCGCATCGAGGGCTTCGACCTTTCGCACACGCAGGGCACCGACAGCGTTGCCTCGCTCGTGGTCTTCGAGGACGGAAAGCCGCGCAAGGCCGAATACCGGCTATTCAACATCGCCGCACAGCGGCTGCTCGAGCCCGACGACTTTCGGAGCATGGCCGAGGTTGTCGATCGCCGCTACCGGCGGCTCCAGGCCGAGGGCCGGGAATTGCCGGACCTCGTGCTGGTCGACGGCGGCCGCGGGCAGCTGCAGGCCGCTCTCACGGCCCTCGACCGGCTGGGGCTCGAGCTGCCGATCGTGGGCCTTTCCAAGCGCGAGGAAGAGATCTGGGTGCCCGGCCGGCCCGAGCCCGTTCGCCTTTCGCGCAAGGACCCGGCGTTGCAGCTCATCCAGCGCGTCCGCGATGAGGCGCACCGTTTCGCGGTGACGAAGCACCGCCAGCGGCGCGGCAAGCGCATGCGGGAGACGGGCCTGACGGAAATTCCCGGAGTGGGGCCGGCGCGGGCGCGCCTGCTGTTGCGCCGGTTCGGATCGGTCAAGGGGCTCCGGGGGGCCGATCCCACGGAGATCGCGGCGGCGGTCGGCTCGTCGACCGCGCGCGCCGTGGCGGATTACCTCGGGCGAGAGGGGGCCCGCAGCGCATGAGAAACACTTTCGAACAAGAGGGCGACATCCGCGGCACGGATCTTCTGGCAGGCCTCGTCGCGCTGTGGCGGGAGGCAGCGAGCGGCTCGCTCCAGTTCTCCCGTTCGGGCGCGACCGCCGGATTCGAGCTCGCCCGGGGAGAGCTCGTGGCGAGCTCATCCTCGGACCAGCGCTTCGAGACGGCCTCGATCCTGGTCCGGGCGGGCAAGCTCGAGGCCGCGACGCTCGAGCGCCTCGCCTCGCCAGAGGGCGGTGACCGCGCGCTGCTCGCGCTGCAGGCCGGCGTGCTGACTCGGCGGGAGTGGCGCTGGGGCGAGAAAATCCGGGCTGTCGAGATTCTCTCGGACCTGCTGACGTGGCTCGACGGGGAGTACTGGTTCTTCCGGACGGCGGAGCAGGAGGCCCCGGACACGCGCCTGCCGATCCCGCGGCTCATCCTCGAGCTCTTCCTGCGCTCCCGCGACCGTAGCCTCGTCCTGCATTACCTCGGCGGCGTGGACGTGCCGATCGCGCGGGCCGAGAGCTTCGACGAGGAGTTCGCGACGTTCGGCCTGACGGCCGACGCCGAGTCGGTCGTGAGCCTCATCGACGGGAAGTCGAGCGCGGCCGAGATTGCCAGCGAGGCGCCAGCCGAACCGTTCGCCGTCGAGAAACTGCTTGCCGCGCTCGTGACGCTCGGGCTCGTGCACCCCGAGTTTGGGGCCGGGGCAACGCGGCTGCCGCCGGCGCCGAGCGCCGCACCCGAAGGGGAAGAAGAAACGCACGACCCTGACGAGCCAGAGCCTGTCGCCGAGGCAGCGGCTCCCGACGCGACGGAGTCGGGGCAGGAGGAGCCGATCGAGCTGCGGCGGGCCGCCGATCTCGACTCCGAGTTTCCGGAGGCCAACGAGCAGGATGAGCCGGAGTTTCGCGACGGCGAGATGGAAGCCGAGCCCGCCGGCGGGGCGATGACGGACGCGGCCCTCGATGGGGGCCCGCTCGACGACGACTTCGGAGCGTCGTCGAGGCCAGAGGCGGGCGGAGAAGATCGTGCCGCTCTCGACGGTTTCGATCAGGGGCTGCGGGACGATCCGGCCTTGGATCGCCCTCTCGACACGACCACCGGTATCGGGTCGCTCGAAAGGCCGCGGCAGCGCTCGGGCTCTCCGCTGCTCTGGACGCTCGGGGTTCTGGCCATTCTGGTGGCCGGGCTGATCTGGTTGCGCAGCCGCGGGCCCGCGACGGTCCACATCGTACCGACGGAGCTGCCCGCGCCCCTCGCGGCGGCCACGGGCATTCCGGCCATGCCCACGCTCACGGCCGTCGCGACACCGACCCGGCCCGCGCCGGCTCCGGCGCACCGCGTGGAGAAGCCGTCACGCGCCAGAAGCCCCATCCCCGCGCCGGCCGTCGCGGCCGCGCCCGGGGCCGCGCCCTCGTCTATTTCTTCTACGGGTTCGCGGCAATACTGGCTGGATCGCGCCGCGCGTGACGAGAAGCGGTTCGCCGGCGGAAAGAAGCGCTACGCCATCCAACTCGAGCTCGCCTGCGAAATCGGTTCCCTCGTGGATGCGTTCCAGCATGACCGGGGCGCGAGCATGTGGGTTGTCACGACTCCATTCCAGGGCAAGGCGTGTTTCCGCGTGCTCTGGGGGCACTACGCAACGCCCGAAGCGGGGCGTCGGGCGCTGTCCGGCGCCCCGGCGTTCTTTTCAACGCCGAAGAACCACCCGGCCGTTACGGCCGTACGATAGGCCGGACGGGCAGGCCGCTTTCTGCTACGCTGATTTAACGATCCGATGACGACGCCACCGACAGCGGCAGGGTTTCGAGGGTCCCGGTCCGAGACGCCGCTGCCCCAGGTCCTGAGGCGAATTTTCCTCGAAGGACTCAAGGGTACGCTCTCGCTCGTCCACGGGGACGAGACCCGCCACCTGTTTTTCGAAAAAGGGGAGCTGCGCACGGCGACGTCTTCCCGCGAGGGGCAGCGCATCGGCGCGTTTCTGAAGCGCCGGGGCTGGATCACGGACACCGATCTGAATTGGGCGCTCGATACCGTCGCCAAGCAGGGGCGCGCCCGCCTCGGGAAGATCCTCGTGGAGCGCGGGCTCGTCTCCCGCACGGTGCTCGACGCCGAAATGCGGAGGCTGGTCGAAGAAATCGTCTTCTCGACGTTCGCGTGGGACTCGGGCGAGTACAAGTTCCAGGCGTCTGCCGGCGTCCTCGATCCGGACGTCGCCCTGACGCTTTCCACCGCGGCCGTGATCGTCGAGGGCATCCGCCGCCTGCCGGAATCGGAGTCGTTCCGCGAGCGGCTGGGCGCCGGCCACCGCGTCCCGATGCTGGCCACGGAGCCGATGTCGCGCTACCAGTACCTCCCGCTCGCTCCGCAGGAGGCGTACCTGCTCTCCCGCGTCGACGGCATCCTCGACGTCGATTCGCTCCTGAAGATCACGGGCACGTCGCGGCCGGCGATGGCCAAGATTCTCTACGGCCTCGTCTCCTGCGGGATCGTCGAATGGAAGCAGGACGGTGCCGTGCGCCCGGCCAGCGGCCGCGGCGGGTTCCATGGCCTGAACGTCGAGGTCGCCGCGCAGCCCTCCGACCGCTCGCCGGGCCACGCGGAGCTCGTCAAGAACACATATCGGCGCATCGACTGGTTGACACACTACGAATTGCTCGGCGTGGTGCGCGAGGCGCCGCCGGAGAAGATCGCCGAGGCCTACTTCGAGCGCAGCCGCCTCTTCCACCCCGACCTGCGCCATCGGGAAGACCTGGCGCGCTTCGAAAAGGAGCTGACCGCCGTATTCGAGCGCATGAAGAAGGCGTACGAGACGCTCTCGGACGCGGACAAGCGAGCCCTGTACGATCAGAGCCTCGACGCGGCCCCGGCCCCGGTGCTCACGGCCGAGGCCGATCCCGAGATGCGCAAAAAGCTGGCGACGCACAATTTCCGGCGCGCCCGCCAGCTCATCGAGGACAAGGACTACCACCCGGCCGTCGAGATGCTCCGGGAGGCCGTGCGCTTCGTTCCCGACAACCCCGAATTCCGTTACGTCCTTTCCCAGGTCGAGCTGAAGAACCCCAATTGGACGGACCAGGGACTCGCGAACCTGAAAGAGGCGGCGCGCCTCGACAGCCGCCGCGTCGCTTTTTCGGTCGAGGCCGCGCGCGCGCTGCTCGAGCACAAACGGCCTCACGAGGCGGAACCGTTCGCGCGGCGCGCTGTCTCGCTCGACCCGTCCCCGGAGAACGAAGAGTTGCTCCGCCGCGTCCTCGATGCGGAGGCGGCGGCGCCGGCTCCTCCAGCCGAGCCGGGCGTCGCTGCGCAACAAGTTCCTGCCGAGGAGCCCGCTCCCGCAGCCCAGCCCTCGGGCCTACTCTCGCGACTCTTCCGGCATCGCGGTTGACCGCAATCCTCACGGGTCTCGGGCTGTCGGCGGCGGCCGGCCTGAACGCGTGGGCGATTCTCCTGCTCTTCAACGGCCTCTTCCTCGTGCTGCCCCAAGAGTTTCCGGGTCCGACCGCGGGGTTTCTTTCGAGTCATTTCGCCGTGACCGCCGCGCTCGTGCTCTTCCTCGCTGAGTTCGTCGCGGACAAGATACCGATCGTCGACCACCTCTGGAACCTGGCGCAGACGCTCCTGCGGCCCGTCGTCGGAGCCCTTCTGATGCTGGCGGCCGTACCAGATCCTTCGGCGGCCGAGCGCGTGGGGTTGATCGCGGCGGGGGCGACCGCGACCCTGGCGACGCACTTCGTGAAGGCGACCAGCCGGCTGACCTCGACCGCGGCGACGCGGGGCATGGCGCAGATGGCGCTCTCGCTCGCCGAGGACGCCGTGGCCCTCGCGCTCGGAGCCCTCGTGTTCTTCGTGCCCTGGTTCACCGCCCTCTTCGTCGCAGCGCTGCTCGTGCTCCTCGTGCTCGATCGTCGCCGCGTCTGGCGGGCGATGGGCGTCATGTTTTTCCGACTGAAGCATCCGCGGCGGGCGCTCAAGGCGGGATAGGCGCGGCGGTGCCCTACTTCCTCGACGGGAACAATCTCATCGGTCTCGTCCTGCGGACTGCGCGGCCCACGGCGCAAGACCGGTCCGCGCTCATCGCCGAGATCGCGGGCCGGTTGAGGGGCACGCGCGCGCGGGCCACGATTTTCTTCGACGGGCCCGCGGGAGAGCGGATGCTCTCCCTGGGAAGCCTCACCGTCCGTGTCCCGTCGGGAGGCAGCGCCGACGACGCGATCGTCCGCGAAGTGGAGCGAGCGGCCGCGCCGAGAGAGGCGACCATCGTGACGGCGGACCGCGGCCTCGCACGCCGGTGCCGCGACGCGGGAGCGAAAGTTTGCTCGCCCGACCAGTTCTTCGCGCGATTTGGCGCGGAATCGGCGGCCCCGGCCACGGGGCGGGAGGCGGGAGGGAAGGTTGATGTGGACGAGTGGATGCGGTACTTCTCGGACGAAGAGAATCGGAAGTGAGGCGAAGTCTTTAAGTTCGGAGACGGGGTCAGGGCAACCCGCATCCGCCACGGCCTCGACCAGGAGGAAACGCAGCCCTGCCACCCGTGTCGAACTTCGGGCGCCCCCGTGTCAAACTTTGGACGACCGTGGTAGATTTGGGGCGGCTCCGAGCGGGCCACGTGATCGTCCCGAGAAATCGGGGAGGAAAGTCCGAACTCCATACGGGCGGCATGCCGGGTAATCCCCGGTCGCGGTGACGCGAAGGAAAGTGCCACAGAAAACAAACCGCCTTCCGAAAGGACGGCAAGGGTGAAACGGTGCGGTAAGAGCGCACCGCCCCGCCGGCAACGGCGGGGGCACGGTAAACCCCATGCGGAGCAAGGCCAAATAGGGAGGCAGCGGGCGCCCGTCCCGCCTCACTCGACGTGAGCTGCCTCCGGGTCGGCTGCTTGAGCCCGAGGGCGACCTCGGGCCCAGAGGAATGATCGCGACCCCGGGCAACCGGGGGACAGGATTCGGCTTACAGGCCCGCTCGGGGCTTTTGGCTTTTGGCCGCGGCGGTCGCTTCGCGACCGGCGGCCAAGAGAGTTCGCTACGGGGGCACGGACGCACTTTGGCATCGAGATGATTGACCTCGTACTTCCTCCGCGCCTTGCCCCTGGCTCGACGATCG
>JANMPW010000293.1:0-2531 GCA_031370065.1 Acidobacteriota bacterium | reverse complement strand
CGGGCGGGGGCGGCGAAGCTGGAAAGAAGAAGGACGAGGGCCGCGACGGCGGCGTTTCGGCGGTGTCTCAACCGGAAATGGATGTTCTTGACGATGGAAACGCTCTCGTCGAGAGGGTAGCACGACCGCGCGGGGTCATTTCGCCGTCGTCGCGAGCAGCCGGTACGCCCACGCTGAAGAGCCTCGGGCCGATGATACCGGTGGACCAGGCGGACCGCGCCGGAGTGCGTTGACTATGGTCGTTGACCATGGTCTAATTGCCGCGTGGAAACCGTTGCTATCTCCGAGTTCAAGGCCCGTTGCCTCGCCATCCTCGCCCGTGTTCAGAAGACCGGGCGCCCGGTTCTCGTCACGCGCTTCGGGAAGCCCGTCGCCGAGGTCATCCCGCCGTCGGCCTCGGTGCGACCGAAGCGATGGCTGGGGGCGATGGAGGGTACGGCACGCATCGTGGCTGACATCATTTTGCCCGCGTCCGACGAGAGCGACTGGGAAGTGCTCCGGAAGTGAAGCTGCTCCTCGACACGCACATCTGGGTCTGGAGCCTTGCCGAGCCTCGGCGGCTTTCGAAGAGGGTCAGCGCCGCTCTCCAGTCACCGAAGAACGAGTTATGGCTGTCCTCCATCAGCGTCTGGGAACTCTTGATTCTGGCGGAGAAGGGAAGCGTCGATCTGGACCGTTCTCCGTTGCGCTGGATCGCCGACGCCTTCGCAGCTTCACCCCTCCGCGATGCCCCGCTCACGCGGGAGGTCGCGATCGAGAGCCGGCGCCTCGCCCTCAACCACAAGGACCCGGCAGACCGCTTCATCGCGGCGACGGCGAGAGTCTACGATCTGATGCTAGTGACCGCAGACGAACGACTGCTGGACGTTGCCTGGCTCGCGACTCTGGCAAACCGCTGAGCCAGTCCCCGGTGACTCACTGGCCCAGCTTGCGGGCGGCGACGTAGATCTCGGCTGTCGCCTCGCCGTGGCTGCCGTACCAGAGATCGGCGATCGCGAAGTTGAGGATCGCCAGGGTGTGGCGGACTTCCGCCTCGGTGGAGGCGCGAATGCGACCGGGGCTTCGGGCCCCGACGGCCGCGCCCTCGACGAAGGCGTGCGTGTAGGCCGGCGAGAGGTAGTTCGGAAACTGGGTCACGAGTGTGCCGCCGGGTTTGAGCACGCGCCAGGCGTCGCGCAGATACAGGAAGGCGTCTTCCTTTTCGAGGTGCTGGAGCACCAGGAAAGAGAAAACGAGATCGAAGCGCTCCGTCTCGAACGAGGAGAGGAAATCCCGGTTTCCGACCTCGCGCAGACGAACGTTCGGTAGGCCTTCGAGCCGCTTTCGCGCGAGCCGGAGCATCTCGCCGCTGACGTCCACGGCCCAAAGCTCCCGGACTTTGGGCGCGAGGTAACGCTCCACGCGCCCGGCCCCGCAGCCGATGTTCAGAACGACATCCTCGCCCCGCAGATAGCGGCCGACCATGGCGGCGTCCGACTGGCCGCTCGACTCGAAGGATTCGGCGGTCGAGCCCGTCAAGATGGCATCGTGGGCATCCGCGGCCGCCGCCTGGTTCCAAACGAACTTGTAGTCCATCGCGTCTGACTGCGCCGCAGGTCCAGGCAACTTCTCCGCGATGCCGAGCAGCCGCGCCAGGCGCGTCAGCACGCGGTCATTCTTTTGGGCGGTTCTGGACGGACTGCCAGCCGAAGCGGCCCTTCACGCAGAGGTGGCCGTTGGTGACGTCGTGGTCGAGGGGCGAGGTGACGCGGACGATCTCGTTGTCCTGCACGCACAGCTCGAGCGTGCAGCCGACACCGCAGTAGGGGCAGATCGTGTCGGTCACGGTCTGGCGCGACTCGTCCCAGGTCCCGGCCTTTCTCATGTCGTACTCGCTCTTGAACATGAGGGCGCCGGTCGGGCAGACGCCGATGCAGTTGCCGCAGTAGACGCAGGCGGAGTCGGGCAGGGGTGTCGCGAACTCGGTCGAGATGCGCGCGTCGAAGCCGCGCCCGGCGACAGCGATCGCGAACGTGTTCTGCGCTTCCGTGCCGCAGGCCTGGACGCACTTGTAACAAAGAATGCACTTCGCGTAGTCGCGGATATAGAGCTCGTTGTCCACCTTCACCGGCTGCGCGACGGTCGCCGTGCGTCCGGCCTCGGACGCATGGTGGTGGCCGGGGGCCTCGTCGCGTTCGCCCGCGGCCGCCGCCGCTGCGGGAGGGCCGAAGCGCGACGGATCCGCCTGGTAGCGCTTCATCCAGCGCCCGACATCGTCCGAGGCGCAGGAGAGATCCGTCGACGAGCCGAGGAACTCGAGGACGAGCTTGCGAGAGAGGCGGACACGCTCGCTGTCGGTCTGGACGTTCATTTTCGCCTCGACCGGCCGCGAACACGCGGGGACGAGAGCGCGCGATCCCTCGACCTCGACGACGCAGACGCGGCAGACGTTGATGGGCGTCAGGTTCTCGAGAAAGCAGAGTGTCGGCGTGTCGATCTTCTCCGCGCGGCAGGCCTCGAGGATCGTCGTCCCCTGGGGGACGGTCACCGAC
>JANMPW010000232.1:0-9296 GCA_031370065.1 Acidobacteriota bacterium | reverse complement strand
CAAAAGACCAAGGCTTGCCAGCCACGCGGCTATAACGGTGACGATCGGGCCTTCAATGATCGCAAGTGGGGCAAGAATCGCAATGCCATAGGCGTTGAGCAAAGCAAGCAGATCAATTTCACTGGTGATCATAAGATGGCTTCCACTGTTTGGGGTGCCATGCTGGTGCCACGCCATTCAAAACCATGCGTCACGAAAGTTGCGCCCCAGAGTGCAGGAAGCAAAAGATCGCATTTGAGGGCCACGTGCCGGATGCGATCCGCGCCTTTGAAGCCGCCAACGCGGGCCAGAAGAGCTTCGAGCACCTCATCGGAGTTTTCGAGGGCAGCTCGACGGTCGAGGATGAGCTCCTGAAGGGACCGAAGGGGCCAGCCCGGTTCCTCGAGACCTACGATCCCGCCAACGAAGCCGCGCTGATCCAGCTCCTTGCGAAAAAACAGATCTGGCAGTGCCCCACTCTCTACTGGGAGCGCGGGCAGTGGCTCGTAGATGCGATCGACGTGACGAAAGACCCCGACGTTAAGTACGCACCCGTGTCCTGGCGCGAGAAAAGCTGGCCCAAGTTCACCGCCGGGATCATCAAGGACCTGGACACCGATCCGCTGCAGGTCCGCGAGAGGTTCGTCGCGCACGAGCTCGGGATCGTGAAGCGGCTGCACCAGGCCGGCGTTCCCTTCCTCGCCGGAACGGATACACCCGCCGGCGTCGACGTGGTTCCCGGATTCAGCCTGCACCAAGAATTGCAGCGCTTCGTGGACGCGGGCTTCACCCCCATGGAAGCCCTCCAGACCGCGACGATCAACCCGGCGAGATTTCTCGGCAAGCTCAACGACTTCGGCACCGTCGAAAACGGCAAGGTCGCGGACCTCCTCCTGCTCGACGCGAATCCGCTGGACGACATCCGCAACACCCGCAAGATCGCGGCGGTCATCGCGAACGGCCGCTATTTCCCCCGCGAAAAGTTGGACAGCATCCTGGCGGATGACGAGACCTACTCCAGGACGCACTAGCTCGGTTTCGCCAGGCCCTTCTTGACCGCGGCGTCGATGAGCGTCCAGAGCTTCGACTCCGCCTCGCGCTCGATCGCATCCTGGTGCGCGTCGAGGGAGCGCTCCACTCTTTCGAGCTCGCGACCGGCGGCCTCGATCTCGCGCTGGCGGGACCGAATCTCCGATCGCTGACGCTCCAGCTCTCTCTGGTCCGCGTCCGAGGCCGGAGCGATTTGCGGGCTGGCGGCATCGTCGCCCTCATCCTCCCCGTTAGCGAGGTCCATTTGGCGGTCGATGTCCTCTTCCTGGCGGTCGAGGTCCTGCTCCTTCTCATCGAGGGCCTCCTCGCGGCGGCGCAGGTCCTCCTGCTCGGGCTCGAGCGCGCGGAGAGGGGCAAAAAGAGCGCGGGCCTCTATCAGCGTCGCCTGGTCATCGATCAGGTAGGCCTTGCCAGCACGGCGGAACCAGAGGAAGTCTCCGGCCCGCTTGCCGCGGAGGCGGGCGTAGTCATCGATCGAGATGTTGGTGCTCGTCGTGCTGTTTCCGACCGAGAGGATGTAGGAGTCTTCATTGGAATAGTGGGACGAGTGTTTCGAGCCCGGGCCCCCGGGTGAGGCGGCAGCGAGCGTCGCAGCCAGGCCGGCGAACAGAACGACGGCGATTGGGAGCACCGACCGGAAACCGCGGAAGCGAGACTTTCCCGAAGACTCTGGCATTGCGCACCTCCAACTCACAGGGATACGCGGCGGTCGGTCGGAGGTTACGCCCGGGTCCCTCGCCTCATCGGCCTTTCGCGGATACATTGGCGCCCACATGAAAGAGGATCGCGTCGCGCTTGCGGTGATGGCGCGGGCGCCTTCGGATGACGGCGGCAAAACGCGGCTGCTTGCAGCGCTGCGAATCCATGGCGGGGCCGATCTGCGCCGCGCGATCCTGCTGGACACGCTCGATGTCGTGGGACGGGTCACGCTCCCGGTCGCAGAGCCGGTGATGTTCTACACCCCGTCGACGGCCGAGGCTGAGCTCGCGAAGCTGACAGGGGATCGATGGCGCCTGATCCCGCAGCGCGGCGAGGACCTCGGAGAACGGCTGGAGCACGCATTCACCGATCTCTTTGTCCAGGGCTATGCGGGCGCACTCATCATCGGCTCGGATCTCCCGACGTTACCTGTCGAATACGTGCAGCTCGCCGCGGCGCAGCTCATGGCGCTCGATGACCCCGTGGTCCTCGGGCCCGCTCGCGATGGCGGGTACTACCTGATTGGCCTGCGCAAGCCGCATTCCGAGCTCTTTCGCGGCGTCGCCTGGAGCACGGCGAACGTGCTTGCCGAGACGATTGCCCTCGCCGGGAGTGCAGGCCTGCCGGTGTCTCTCGTTCCCGAGTGGTACGACATCGATTCCGTCGAGGACCTTCGGCGCGCCACTGCGGCCACCCACCTCGGAGCCCATCGCGCCCGGCGCACCGAGGAATTCGTCGCGCGGCACGACGCGGCGGGCCGCGGGTGACGGGCGGGGCGAGCCTCGCCCCTACGACACCAAACCCGTTACGAGCCGCCGCGCAGCTTGTCCAAGAGGCTGCGCTCCTTGACCTCCGCCTGATCGTTGAGGGACCAGTCGTAGTCGAGGTAGACGACCTCGTAGTCACCTTTCGAAAGAAACTGCTGATACTGCCGCGGAGCGTATCGGGCGAGCACTGACTTCAGGCCGCCCGACCGCTCGAAGTCCTCCTTGAACCACTTGAAGACCTTGGAGACCTCGGCTTTCTTCGCCGCCGGGAGGAAGCGATTGAGATCCTCGCGCGCGAGCCAGCGCCGCATTCCGGCATCGAGAGAGGCGTCGAGCGTCGGCGCCACGTACGCCTCGCGGGACAGGGGCGGGCACGAGCGCGAGGCACACGAGATCGCCGAATGGACCCGGAATCCCGCGGTCGGCCGGAGCATCGTGTGCTCGACGTCGTCGAGCGACACCTTCTTGCCGCCGATGTCGTACCGGCGCCCGCCAAAGGCGTTGCGCGTCGAGCGGATGCTCGCGATCGGGTAGTTCTCCAGGATCCAGGACATCGTGAACGCGTTGTAAGCATTGATCAGCGACGCGATCCGCTCCCGGCCCGCCGCGGGCGGTGTGCCGCTCTGCGCGAATTGCGCGACGTATGTGCGCAGGGCTTCCCGGTCGCTCGCCGACCCGGCGAAGCGCGCATAAGCAATCCTTCCTTTGTCATCCACGTACTCGGCGAGGAGGCGGCCCCATGCAGCGTGGTCGACGCCCGAGGGCACTTCCAACGCCGTGGCCGACGCTTCATCGCTGCCGGCGCCCTCGCCGACGGCCGACGTCAGACACGCGACCGAGACCGCGAACACGATCCGCAAGAATGGCTTCACCGAGCACTCCCCTTTTGGTTCTGCGCCAGCTGCCTGCGCGCGATTCGAGTCAGCAGGACCGTTACCGCCGCCGTCGCCGCGAGCCCGGCTCCGAGCAGCGCCCACTCCCAGGGGGTCTTTGCGCCGCCCGCGCCGAGAGTCCTTCCCGCGGAGCCGAGATAGACGTAGAGCAGAGTGCCTGGCAGCATTCCTGCCCAGCTCGCCGCGACATACGGAAGAAACGACACCGAGGTGAGTCCGTAGAGATAGTTCGACAGGCTGAAAGGAACGAGCGGCGACAAGCGCAGTAGCGCCACGATCGTCCAGCCCTTCTCGGCGATCGCGCCGTCGATCGCCTCGAACCGCGCGTCGCGCTGGACAAGGCGTTCGACCCGCTTCCTCGCAAGGTGGCGCGCGATCAGAAAGGCGAGCGCCGCCGCCGAAGTCGACGCGAGGGAGACGATCACCATCCCCCAGCCGAGGCCGAAGAGAACGCCCGCGCCGATCGTCAGAACGATTCCCGGGACGAACAGGAGCGCGGCGCCGACGTACGCCAGCGCATAGAGGACCCCGCCGAGCGCTCCGAGCCCTGCCACCCAGCGCGAGAAGCCCTCGAGCCACTCCTTCGCCGGCAGCAAGCGCCACAAGGCGAAGAGCCCGATCGCGCCGAGCGCCAGGCCGATCGGCATCCATGGGAGCTTCCTTGTCTTTGGCGTCGTGACCACCTCGAGTTACGCCCCCGTCGTAGGATTGGATGCGTGCCGACCAAATTGGGTTCCTGGATTGCTCCGGCAGTCGTCGCGGGAGGCTTTCTGCTGTTCCTGTTGACCGAGTCGCGATTTCCTCTGCGCCGCTCCCGCGAACCGAAGCTCCGGCGTGTCGCTCGCAACCTCGCCCTCGCCGGTATGGGCCTTGCGGCCTTCGAGCTGTTGCAGATCCCGATCCTGCTGCCTGTGTCGAAGTGGACGATGGAAGGGCGGATCGGCCTGCTGAACTGGTTCCCGGCGAGCGGGTGGATCCGAACGGCGGCGGCGGTGATCCTGCTCGACTACACCCTGTGGTTCTGGCATTGGATCAATCACCGCGTCCCCTTCTTCTGGCGCTTCCATCGCGTTCACCACGTGGACCGCGACATGGACGCCTCGACAGGACTGCGCTTCCACGTCGGAGAGCTGGCACTGTCGGTCGGATTCCGCGCTCTCCAGATCGTCGCGGTGGGCGCCGACCCGCTGTCGGTTTCCGTGTACCAGGTTCTTCTGTCCGTCTCGGTCCTCTTCCATCACTCGAACACGCGTCTTCCGCTCGGACTGGAACGCGTGCTCACGCGCCTGATCGTCACGCCCCGCATGCACGGCATCCATCATTCGGACTACCGCAACGAGGCCGACACGAACTGGTCGAGCATCCTCTCCGCCTGGGACTACCTCCATGGGACGGTCCGTCTCGATGTCCCGCAGGAGGCGATCACGATCGGAGTTCCGGCGTTCGGCACCCCTGAGAAAGTCACGCTCGGCCAGTTGATGCTCATGCCGTTGCGCAAGAGAGGCGACGACTGGAAGCGTGCGGACGGATCCGCGACACGCAGCCTGGTGTCGTAGGGGCCAACACCGTACGCGCCGAGACCGGCAGCTCCGCCTCACCGCGGGCCCAAGGAATCCCTTTCGGCACGCGCGCGATCGACACCGCGACACTCCGATGGGTGAACCACGGCTCGAAGCGCAGCTGTGCCGGGGCGACTCCGGCAAGAGATGCCTTTCGCGTCATTGCTTGTTCACGGTCCAGTCGTAAGGAATGAACTCGACCTTCCACTCGAGGGGGATTGCTTCCGCCCGGTATTGGTTCGAGTAGGCGATCAGGCTCGGCGAGGCGGCGAGGAAGTCCTTCCTGTAAAAACGCAGGATCTCGTTGAAGCGCACGGCCTTCGCATCCGGACGCAGATCCACGTTGCGGTCCTCCGAGAAGAACAGCTTCGCGGCCCGCTCCAGCTGCGCGTCGAGCTTCGAGGCCTCAAACGGCTCCCTCGGCAGCCGCGGGCAGCCGCGCACCATGCAGTTGAGCGCGAAATGAATGCGCGGGTCGCCCATCTTCCGGACGATCGAGTTCTCGAGCTGGTAGAGCGAGATCCGCTTGCCGCCCATCACGAAGCGGTTCCGGTAGAAGAACCGGAACTTCATCTTCGCGAGCGACTCGGGAATTCCCGCCTGCACGATGCCGTACATTGCGAAAGCGTTGTAGGCGTTCAGGTAGTAGGTCAGCTTCGCCTCGCGGGTCGGGAACGCGTCGGGCCGCGATAGCGGGCTGACGGACCCGACGTACGACACGTAGGATTCGAGGTCCTCGGGCGCCGCGGCGATACGAGCGAAATCGATGCGGCCGCTGTCGTCGACATGCCTGGCCAGGACTCGCTCCCATGCGGCTTGCGCAACGACAGGACCGGCCGACGGCCCGCGCGGCGCCGGGAGGTTCGTCGCGCAACCAGTGAGCAGCACGAGAACCGCCACGGCCGAGAGTACTTTCACGAACCGGTCACTCCATCGCACTTTCTGCCTCCGTTTGCCGACGGGCTCTCGCCGGGCCCCCGTAGTACAAGTGGCCGAGCCTCTCGGGTGACACTCCGAGAAAGTACCCGCCGAGAACGATCCAGACGCGCAACACCTGCCGGAACACTCCGCGGTCCTGGTACCGGCTTGCGGACGTCGTCGTGACCTCGGGCCGGACGACGAAGCGGCCCGCCCGGCGCAGCCGGCGCACGAGGTCGACGTCTTCGCAGACCGCCATGTCCCGGAAGCCTCCGGCCGACTGGTAGGCTTCGCGGCGGCAGAAGATTCCCTGGTCGCCGAAGGGAAGCCGAAGGAACCGGGAGCGTAGATTGGCCCATGCCGCCACCCAGCGCATCCGCAAGCCGGCGTCCGCGTACGCGAGCGAGAACGAGCCGGAGGAGGCGCCCTGCGCGAGGGCCTCAAGGATGATCTCGACGGCATTTCCGGGAGGGCGGGAGTCGGCATGGAGAAAAAAGAAGACGTCGCCGCGCGCCTCGGACACGGCCCTTGCGAGGCAGGCGCCGCGGCTGCCGGCGCTGGCGATGCGCCGAATGCGCAGCGGCGCCGTCGCGCTCGCCACGACAGGCGCGCGGCCCGAATCCACGATGATCAACTCGCAGAACCCGCGCCGCGCGAGATCCGTCAGCGCCGCCACGACGTCGGGCGTTTCGTTTCTCACCGGAACGATCATCGAGACCGACGGCTTCGCGAGGTTCGCCATGTCAGGAATTCCGGACCCGTCGCCATGTTGACGAGGAGCAACGATGTCGAACTCTCCCGCTGACAGCGCTCGAAAGGGAGAGGGCATTTACAACGTCGTCGTGATCGGGGGCGGCACGGCGGGCCTCGTCACCGCCGCCGGAACGGCCGGGCTCGGCGGGCGCGTCGCGCTGATCGAGCAGAACCGGATGGGCGGCGAGTGCCTGAACTCGGGCTGCGTTCCTTCGAAGGCCCTCATCGCCTCGGCGCGCCTCATCGACAAGATCCGGCACGCGGAGCAGTGGGGGCTGGACCCGCAGGTGCCGGCCTTGCGCTTCGAGCGGATCTTCGAACGCATGCGGCGCTTGCGCGACCAGCTTGGGGTTCGCGACTCGCAGGAGCGCTTCGAGGGGCTGGGTGTCGACGTCTTCCGGGGCCGCGCGGCGTTCTCGACTCCCCACGAGGTCCGGGTCGGCGAGGTGAGCCTCAGAGCAAAGAACTTCGTGATCGCCTCGGGAAGCCGGCCCATGGTCCCGTCGATCGAAGGGCTCGAGGGTGTCCGCTACTACACGAACGAGTCGATCTTCGACGAGCTCGCCGCGCGACCCGAGAGGCTCGTGATCGCCGGCGGCGGCCCGATCGGATGCGAGCTCGGCCAGGTCTTCGCGCAGCTCGGGGTCCGCGTGACGATCGTCCAGCGGCCGGCGCAGATCCTGGAGCGCGAAGACGCCGATGCCGCGAACCTCGTCCATCGCCGCCTCGAAGCCGACGGCGTCACGATCCTGACCGGAGCCGAGATCCACCGCACGGCCGCCAACGGGAAGGCGATCCGGTTGTGGCTTGGCGCGGGCGCGGATGCGCAAGTGCTCGACTGCGATGCCCTTCTCGTTGCCGCCGGCCGCACGCCGAACACGCAGGGCCTCGATCTCGACAAGGCTCGCGTGGCCTTCTCGAAGGACGGCGTCGCGGTCAACGACTACCTTCAGACCTCGCAGCCCCACATCTACGCCGCGGGAGACATCGCTGGACCCTACCGGTTCACGCACGTCGCCGACCACCAGGCCCGGACGATCGTCCGCAACATCCTCCTGCCGTGGGCCCGGGCAAAGTGGGAGACCGTCATTCCGGCGTGCACCTACACGACGCCCGAGCTCGCTCGCGCGGGTCTGAACGAGAGGCAGGCCAAGGAGCAGGGAGTCGACTGCGACACCTTCACCGCGCACTTCGAAGAGGTCGACCGCGCCGTGCTGGACGGCGCGCCGGCCGGGTTCGCTCGCGTGCTGACACAGAAGGGAAAGGACCACATCCTCGGCGTGACCATCGTCGGCGAGCGAGCCGGAGACCTGCTGCCCGAGTTCGTGCTCGCGATGAAGAACGACATCGGGTTGACGAAGATCGCCCAGACGGTCCATCTCTATCCGACCCTCTCCGAGATCGCGCGCAAGGTCGCCGACGAACAGCAGAAGCGCCGCCTGACGCCCATTGCTAGAAAGGTCACCGACTGGATGTACCGCCGCCAGCGGGGCGCGTAGCGTGATCGACCCTCGTTGCGACGAGGGGCCGTCGGGGCGTGCGACCGCCCGCTCAGCGCGAGAGCAGCACATGGGCGCCTCCGGCCACCAGGGCCGACGCGGGCAGCGTGACGATCCAGGCGAACAGCATTTCCCGCACTTTCGCCCAGTGGACTCCGCGGCCGCCACGGCGCAGTCCGATGCCGATGATGGCGCTCGAGGACACCTGGGTCGTCGAGACCGGGAGCGCGTAGAGCGAGGCGAGACCGACGAGCAGGGTCGTGACCAGGTTCGCGGCGAACCCCTCGCCGGGCGTCATGGGCGTGAGCTTGCGGGCGAGCGTCTCCGTGACCCGGAAACCGCCGATGAGACTTCCGGCGCCGATGAAAAGCGCGACGAGGACGTAGAACGAGGCCCCGTCGATGGCAAGGGCGGTCGATGCTACGACGCCGAGCGCCACGATCTTCGGTGTGTCGTTCAAGCCGCGGGCAAAGCTCGTCAGCGCGGACGAGAGCCAGTGCAGACCGTCGAGCGCCGACACGCGCGCCGTCACCGCGGGCGACCCGTGGCACGTTTCGCTGGAGGCAGCCATCGGCACAACCGCAATCGTGCCGAGCGTCATGGCGCCTTCCGGAGAGACGACGGGCAAAACGGCGCGCCGCTCGAGGCAGATGCAGTAGCTCTCGGCGCGCGCGACGGCCCGGGCGAGCAGCGGAAAGATCGCATACATCAGCCCGATCGATACCAGCGGCGACAAGGCGAGCGGCAGGGCGATCCTCCTGGCGAAGGCTTCCCAGTGCAGGACGCCGGCCCCCTGGGCTGCGATTGCGGCGCCCGCGAGAGCGCCCGCGATGGAATGTGTCGTCGAGACGGGCAAACCCGTGCGCGAGGCAAAGAGGACCCACGCCGCGGCTCCGAGAGCGACCGAGGCGAGGAATCCGAAGCCCGAGATCGGCGGGTGGAGGAAACCCTTGCCCGAGAACGTCGCGACGAGGCCCTGCGAGACGAAGGCCGCAAGCAGACCCCCGGCGACGGTCCAGACGGTTCCCCAGAGAACCGCCGCGCGGAAGTTCGAGACTCCGCTTCCGACGAGCGTGGCGATCCCCTTGGAAATATCGTTCGTTCCATTGGCGAACGCGACACCCGCCGCGAGAACGATCACGCCGCCGGCCGCAAGACTCATCGCTGTCCCCATCGCGC
>JANMPW010000207.1:0-4030 GCA_031370065.1 Acidobacteriota bacterium | reverse complement strand
CGATCTCATCGGCTTTCGCCGGCACGGGCACAACGAGGGCGACGAGCCGACGTACACGCAGCCGCTCATGTACCGCGCGATAGAGGCCCACCCGGGGGTGCGCACCCTCTACGCCCGCCGGCTCGTCCGCGACGGCGTGCTCACGGAAGAGGAAGTGCGCGAGCTCGAAGCGCGGCAGCTCGCAGAGTACGAAGCGGCGCTGGCTGCGGCCAAGGCGGCGGCGCAGAGGCCCCGCACGGCGGCCCCTCCGGCTCCGCAGGCCGATGGCGCGGTGATCGAGATGGAGACCGGTGTCTCCCGCGAGACGCTCGTTCGGATCGGCCGCGTGCTCACGAGCGTACCGCCGGGCTTCCACCTGAACCCGAAGATGGTCCAGCAGCTCGCGCGCCGCGCGAAGATGGCGGAAGGGGCGCTCCCGCTCGACTGGGGAACGGCCGAGGCCCTGGCTTTCGGCTCGCTCCTGCTCGAGGGGACTCCCATTCGGATCAGCGGCCAGGACTCGAGCCGCGGCACGTTTTCGCAACGCCATGCGCTTCTGCACGACACGGCGACGGGGGAGATCTGGGGGCCGCTCGCGACCCTCGATCCAAAGCAGGCTCCGTTCGAGGCCTGCGACAGCCCGCTCTCGGAGTTCGCGGTGCTGGGGTTCGACTACGGCTACAGCGTCGAGTGGCCCGAGGCGCTCGTGATGTGGGAGGCGCAGTTCGGCGATTTCGCCAACGGCGCCCAGGTCATCGTCGACCAGTTCATCGCCTCGGCTGAGGACAAGTGGCGCCAGACGACGCGCATGGGCATGCTCCTGCCGCACGGCTCCGAGGGGCAGGGACCCGAGCATTCGAGCGCGCGCCTCGAGCGATACCTCCAGCTCTGCGCCGACGGGAACATGCAGATCGTCAACGCGACGACGCCCGCGCAGTACTTCCACATGCTGCGGCGCCAGATGCGCCAGCCGATGGCGAAGCCCTTCATCTTGTTCTCGCCCAAGAGCCTCCTTCGGCTGCCGGCGGCCGCGTCGCCGCTCGAGACACTGACGACGGGCGGCTTCCGCGTGGTCCTCGACGACCCAGAGGTCGCCGATCGCGGTTCGATCGAGCGCGCCCTTTTCTGCTCGGGCAAGGTCTATTACGACCTGCGCGGCGAGAAAGAAAAGCGGGGCGAAACTCGATCCGCGATCGTGCGCCTCGAGCAGCTCTATCCCTTCCCGCAGGAGCGGTTGAAGGGGGTCCTCGCCGGCTATCCGCGCGTGCGCGACGCCGTGTGGGTGCAGGAGGAGCCGAAGAACATGGGCGCGTGGTCCTTCGTCAAGGAGCGCTCGCCGGAGTTCCTGGCCTCGGGCCAGACGCTACGCTACGTCGGCCGCGCCGCTTCGCCTTCCCCGGCGACGGGCAACGCCGCCGTCCACAAGCGGGAGCTCGAGCTGTTCCTCGCGGAGGCGTTCGCGTCCTAACCCTCCCCCCGGGGGACAGGGCAGGGTGAGGGGCGGCCCTCGCCGGCCTGTTACGGCAACTTGGCCGCGAGGACGTCGACCTTCTCGATGGAGGGCGGCGAGGACAGCAGGTCCGCGGCCTTCGCCATCAGGGCCGCCGCAACGCGGCCGGAAAGGTGCGCCGCGCGTCCCGCCTCGTCGGGGAACGCGTCGAAGATCCCGAAGGTCGAGGGGCCCATGCGGATTGCGAACCATGCGGTCGTCGCGGGCTCCTCCTGGACGATGGCCAGGCCTCCCTTCAGAAAGCTCTCGACCTCCGCCTCTTTCCCGGGTTTTGCTTCGAGCTTGACGTACAGAGCTACGGTGACCATGTCCTGCCTCCTTTGGTAAACGAGGATCGCTCGCTCAAGGAGACTATGTCGGAAAGGGTCACCGGGGCTCTCTTCCGTCTAGAAGACTCCGAGGGTGGATTCGGCCGTCCGGGAAACCGATTACCCCTTCTTCGGCTTCATCGCGTCGAAGCCGGCTTTGAGCATCGCGCGGGGGACCTTGCGGTAGTCCGAGAATTCGCCGGCGCCGGCGAGCCACTCGCCGCCATCCATCGTGACGCAGTCGCCGGTCTGGTAGGGGCAGAGGTCGGAGAGAAGGAAGGTCGCGAGGTTCGCGATCTCCTCCTTGCGGCCGAAGCGCGCGAGGGGGATGCGGTCGAGGGCGGCCTTTTCGGCCTGCGCATTCGGAATGAGGCGCGAGAACGCGCCCTCCGTGGGGATGGGGCCGGGCGCAATCGCGTTCAACCGGATGCCGGCGTGCCCCCACTCGACGGCGAGCGAGCGCGTCATCGCGAGGACGCCGGCTTTCGCGCAGGCCGAGGGCAGCGCGTAGGCGGTGCCGGTCCAGGCGTACGTCGTCACGATCGAGACGATCGCGCCCGGGGCTTTGCGCTCGAGCAGGTGCCTGCCGATGGCGAGCGTGCAGTTCACCGAGCCGTACAGCACCGTTCGCACGACCGCGTCGAAGCCGTTGGGCGTGAGCTCTTCGGAAAAGGCGAGGAAGTTGCCGGCGGCGTTGTTGACGAGGCCGTCGAGCCTCCCGAAACGGGCGACCGAGTCGGCGACGAGCTTTGCCGCCTCCCCGGGATTGCGAACGTCGGCCGCGAAGAGGGCGACCTCGCCGCCCTCACGTGCGGTGGCCGCAATCTCCTTCGCGCCGGCCTCGAGCCGCTCGCGCCTGCGCCCCGCGATCGTGACCTTCGCACCGTGCGCGGCGAAGGTCTTAGCCATCGCGAGGCCGAGCCCCGACCCTCCGCCGGTGACGAGGATGGATCGACCGGAAAGAATCCTGGGGTCGAACATCGGTGGCGCCTCCATCCGCGCCGACGATACCGCAGCCGCTCGAGCGGGCGGGGCGAGGCTCCGGCGACTTGACATCAGATGCGTGATGCGTGATGCTTCCCGGATGCGCACCACACTCGACATCGACGAGGACGTTCTTCTGGTGGCCAAGGAGATCGCGTCGCGGCGCGCGACCACGGCGGGACGAGTCCTCTCGGATCTGGCCCGCGCCGCGCTCGAGCCAAAGCGTGGTTCGAGGGCCCGAAACGGGGTTCCGGTGCTGCCTCGCCGCCCGAAAGGGAGCCCACGGCCGAGCCTGGCCCTGGTCAATCGCTTGCGAGACGAGGCGTGAAGAACGTCGGTCTCTTAGACGTCAATGTGCTCGTCGCCCTCTTCGACCCCGACCACGTCCATCACGAAGCGGCGCACCGGTGGTTTGCGGCCCATCGTGGCGCCGGTTGGGCCACGTGCCCTCTGACCGAGAACGGGCTCGTGCGGATCCTGGCGAATCCGGCCTACCTCGAGGCGCCCGAGGGCGCGGCGGGAATCCTCAAGCGCTTCGACACTTTTTGCGCCAGCGGCGGGCACGTCTTCTGGGAGGACGCGGTTTCGCTTCGGGACGAGCGCCTGTTTCGGCGCGCCCGCGCCTTGACGCATCGGCAGCTCACGGACGTCTACCTCCTCGGCCTCGCGAAGAAGAAAGGTGGGAGACTCGTAACCTTCGACGCGAGGATTCCGCTGGTGTCCGTGATCGGCGCCGGAGAAGATCACCTGGAAGTGATCGCGGCCTGACCGATCAGTCCGGACTGCGCCCGAGGTACCTGCCAAACCAGGCAACCGTGCGCTCGAGGATATCGAGCTGGTGCGCGGCCTGGCGGATGTCGTGGCCCTCGTCGGTGTAGATGACGAGCTGGGTCGGGACTCCCAGGGCCTTCATCGCGTGCCAGAACTCGTAGCCCTGCGGCGTGGGGACTTCCGAGTCGCGGTCGCCGTGGAGCACGAGCGTCGGCGTCTTCACGTTCTTGATGAACTCCATCGGCGAAGACTTTGCGTAGACCTTCGGGTCGTCGTACGCGGAGGCGCCGAAGAAGGGGAGCATCCACGTGTCGATCTTGTTCTGCCCGTAGTAGCTCTGCCAACTCGCGATGCCGGCGCCCGCCACGGCAGCCGCGAAGCGGTTGGTCTGCGTCACCGCCCACATCGTCATGTAGCCGCCGTAACTCCAGCCGCCGATGCCCACGCGCTTGCCGTCCACCGGGGCGCTCTTCAGCGC
>JANMPW010000204.1:0-2965 GCA_031370065.1 Acidobacteriota bacterium | reverse complement strand
GTGCCCTGCGGGTGCGATCCGATCGTGGGGAATTGCGGATCGGCGATTGTGCTCACGCGGCTGCTCCCGTCCGGCGCTCGAGCGCCCACTCCACTAAAATGCCGTGGAATTCTAGCACCGGGCCCGGGGGGCCCGGGCCGGCAGCGGCCGGCGGAAAGTGAAGTTGGAGTCGAGACAGACCGACCTGGAGGACGTCGAGATCGTGCGCCGCGTCCTCGCGGGGGAGGAGGATCTCTTCGAGGTCCTGGTGCGCCGCTACCAGACTCGGGTGGCCTCCCACGTTACCCGGATGGTGGGCAATCGGGACGACGCGCTCGACCTCGCCCAGGAGATCTTCCTCAAGGTCTTCCAGGCGCTCGACCGCTTCAATCCGGCTTACAAGTTCTCGACCTGGCTCTTCCGGATCGCGGGCAATGCCGCGATCGACCATCTGCGCAAGCGGCGCCTCCGGACGGTGCCGCTCGAGACCCCGGATCCCGACGGTCCCGGTCCGTTCGCGCCGCAGCAGCGTTCGACCGGGCTCGATCCCTACGGGGAGCTTCGCAACGTGGAGCGGGGCAAAGCCATCAGCCGGGCGATCCAGGAGCTGCCTGCCGACTTTCGGGAGCTGATCGCACTGCGCCACTTTGCAGGGCTGTCCTATGAGGAGATCGCCGGCGTCAAGAACATGCCCCTCGGTACGGTCAAGAACAAACTCTTTCGCGCCAGAGCCGTATTAAAGGAAAGGTTGTCGGGAGAAGTGACGTGACACAGTGCCAACGCCCCCTGGATGCGATCGACGCCGAGGCCCTCGCCTCCGGCGCCGATCCGGTTTTTGCCTCCGATGCGGCGCTTCACGCCCGGGCCTGCGCGGCCTGCGCGGCGTCCGTCGAGGCGGCCAGGGGTCTCCTGACGGCCCTGGAGGGACTTTCCGGGGCCCCCCCCGAAGCCGCGGTGGGGCTTGCCTACCGGGTCACCCGGCTCCGGGTTTTCTCTAACCGGGAGCGCCGAACTTACGCCCTTTGGAATGCTCCCGTGCTGCTGACGGTCGGCCTGGCCGGCACGGGTCTTGGCCTGCTCTCCATTCCAATCCTGACGGCGACCGAACAGATCTCGCTCGGGGCGGCCGCGACGGTCCCCCTCCTTGCCCTCCTCCGCAGCGCTTCCCGCTGGGTGCTCGACTTTGCCGCCCTCGCTCCGGCCGGCCTCGGGGCGCTCTCGGCCGGCCTTCGACAGGACGGGGCGATGGGGATCGCGGCGCTCGTCCTGCTCGTCCCGATCGGGCTCGGCCTCTTTCGCGTGCTCGCCCGCGTGCCCAACCGCCGATGAGGCGTTCGGGCCTCGCGCCTGCATTCCTGCTTCTTCCCCTCCTGCTTCTGCCGGGCGCGGCGTCTGCCTCGCCGGGCTCCATCACGTCCGTGCGGCGCGACGTCGTCGTGTCGCAGGCGCTGCCCGGCCGCGTGGTCGCCGTGCTGGCAGACGTACGGATCGCGGCGCGCGTTTCGGGCGACGTCGTCGTCTGGGGGGGCAATGTCTCCTTCGCGCCCGGCGGATCGGTCGCGGGCGACCTGCTCGTCTTCGGCGGCGCGATCGAAGGGCAGTCGGGCGGCGCGCTACCGGTCGAGGGCCGCGTCTCGACGCCGGGATCGCTGCTGCAGATCTACCTCTCGGAAATGCGGCGCGCGCCCTGGGACGGCGCCGATGCGGGACCGTCCGTTCTCGGCGGCCTCCATCTGATCGCCCTATCCGCCTGGCTCGCCGTGGCACTGGCGCTCCTGTACTTCTTCGCGTCGCCGCTGGCCCGGGCGGCGATGTCCGCGGAGCAAGTCTGGTCGGGATCGCTGCTCGCGGGCGCGCTCGGCGTGCTGACACTTTTCCTGGCGGCCGGCACCGCGCTCTCGCTGCTGCCCGCGGCTGTCGGCATTCCGATTGCGCTCGTCTCCGCGGCGATCGCCGTGGTCGCGAAGATCTTCGGCATGGCCGCTCTCTTCCTGCTGCTCGGCCAGAGGCTCCTGAAGAGCGTCGCGCCGGCGCGGCGTCCAGCGGCGCTCGCCGCCGGGTTCGTCGTGCTCGGGGGCGTTTCGCTCATCCCCTTCGTGGGCGCCCTGGTGTGGAGCGTTGCCTCGATCGTCGCCGTTGGCGTGGCGCTCCTGTCGCGGTTTGGAACGCCGCGGTACCGCGTTGCGATGAGCTGACGCCCTTCCGTCTCCCGTCTTGCGTCGGATAGAGTCCGCCCATGGAAGTCCGGACGCTCGGCGTGGTCGGGGGCGGCCAGATGGGCAGCGGCATCGCGCACGTCGCCGCGGCGGTCGGCCTGACAGTCACGCTCGTGGACGTCGAGGAGCGATTCCTCGAGAAAGCCCGGGCCACGATCGAGAAGAACCTGGACCGCGAGGTTGCTAAGGGAAAGCGCACGGTCGACGAAAAGGCCGCCGCGCTCGCTCTTCTCTCGACGACCACCCGGCTCGAAGCCCTGGCCGATGCGGACGTGGTCGTCGAGGCGATCGTCGAGGACGAGACGGTCAAGAAGGAGCTCTTTCGCCGACTCGACGCGGCCTGCAAGCCGGGCGCGATCCTGGCGTCGAACACCTCGTCGATCTCTATCACGCGCCTCGCGGCGGCGACGCGGCGGCCCGAGGCGTTGATCGGCATGCACTTCATGAACCCGGTCCCGGTCATGCAGCTGGTCGAGATGATCCGCGGCATCGCCACCTCCGATGCGACCGTCGCGGCCGTGGACGCGCTCGCGCGGCGGATGGGCAAGACGCCGATCCTCTGCCATGACTACCCGGGATTTATCTCGAACCGCGTCCTGATGCCGATGATCAACGAGGCGATCGAGGCGCTGCGGGAGGGCGTGGCGACCAAAGAGGCGATCGACGGGATTATGAAGCTCGGGATGAACCATCCGATGGGGCCGCTGACGCTGGCCGACTTCATCGGCCTCGACACGTGCCTGTCGATCCTCAAGGTGCTCCACCAGGGA
>JANMPW010000194.1:0-5740 GCA_031370065.1 Acidobacteriota bacterium | reverse complement strand
CACGATGTCGCTCGACAACCAGCGCAATTTGAAGCTCGCCTTCGACGGGGATCCGATCTTCCTGCGGGTCGCCGATGACGTTGCCGCCGAGATGAACGAGTGGGCGTGGGACTTCCTGGGCCGGCCGATGTTCGACGGCTGGCGCAGGCAGCTGAACTTCACCACGCGGCTCTTCCGGCCCCGGGGGCTGCACCTGGACGACCGTCACGTGCGCGAAGAGGGCGGCACCGGCTTTTCCGCGTCGATCGTCGACCTCGTGCTCTACGTCGTGAACAACCACGAACGGCTGCAGGCCGAGGGCCGCTCGATCGTCCTCTACCTCCCGAAGATCCAGACCGCCGAAGAGGCGGCCTTGTGGAAGGACATGCTCGCGGCGCTCGAGGGGCACCTCCGGCTCACGGTCGGGACGATCAAGGTCTATGTGCTCGTCGAGCAGATCGAGGCCTGTTTCCAGCTGATGGAGATCCGCGCCGCGCTCGGGGCGCACTTCGTCGGCTACAACACCGGCCGCTGGGACTACATCAACAGCGTCGCCGACGCCATGACGTGGGACGCGGCGTTCGTCAACCCGAACATCGACGCGATTGGAATGACCTACGGCTACATGCGCCGCTACGAGGACCGCGTTCGCCGGGCGGTGAGCACCCCCGACCGCGATGGCCGCTGCGCGCTCTGGCAGGGGGGGATGGAGGCCAACATCCCGGTGGGCTCGGCGTCGGGTGTGGCCGCCGGCATGCAGCGGGCGGTCGCCGGCGGCGAGCGCGAGCGGCGCGAAGGCGCCAGCGGCAAGTGGGTGGCGCATTGGAAGATGGTGCAGACCATGCGGCCCGTGTGGGAGCGGGCCGGCGCCGACAATCAGCTCGGCCGCCAGTTCCCGCGCCTGACCTACACGCCGGAAGACGCCGACGGCCTGACGCTGCTGGAGCCGGCGCCGCGAACCGTCCGCGGGGCGCGCGATCTCTTGAGCGTCGCCCTGCAGTACGGCAATGCCTTCGGCCGGGGCTTTCAGGCCGCCGCCTTGAAGCCCGCCGACTTCTTCGGCAACGACGACGTGCTCTACCTGATGGAGGACATGGCGACCGGCGAGATCCGGATGAGCATCCTCTGGGAGTGGCTGCACAAGAATGCCCGGTTCACCGAGGACGACCCGGAGACCGGCGTTCGCGCCGGCGACGCCTTCACGGCCGCGCTGTTCGCTCGCCTCCTCGACGAGGAGTACGCCAAGCTGCTCTCGGCGGGCAACCGCGACGTCCACGACGACTCGAAGCCGACGACGCTGCCGATCGCCCGCGCCATCGTCGAGGCCTACGTCCACGAGCCCGTCAAGCCGCCGTGGTACATCGACCTGCTCAACCTCAACCTCGGAAACCACGACCTCGAGACGGCGAAGCAACGCATCGCGAGCTTCTTCGACGCGTTCCGGCGAGACGGCACGCGCCTGACCGAGAACCCGGATTTCGAACACTAGTGTCGTAGACTCGATCGCCCTATCGGGACGCCGAGATGAGCAGGAGCACCGACATGACTTCGTTCGAGCAGGAAGTCGCCGAGACGCAGAAGTGGTTCGAGGGCCCGCGGTTCGCCGGCACCATGCGCCTGTACACGGCGCGCCAGGTCGTCGAGCAGCGCGGCACCATCGCCCACGACTACACCCTGGCGCGCGAGGCGGCGGCGGCGTTCTACGACCGCTTGCGCCAGTTGTTCGCTGAGAGAAAGAGCATCACGACGTTTGGTCCGTACTCGCCCGGCCAGGCGGTGGTGATCAAGCGGCTGGGGATCGAGGGCATCTACCTCGGCGGTTGGGCGACTTCGGCCAGGGGCTCGACGAGCGAGGACCCCGGGCCCGATCTGGCGAGCTACCCTCTTGGCCAGGTTCCCGATGAGGCCGCGGTGCTGGTGCGCGCCCTGCTGACCGCCGACCGCAACCAGCAGTATCTGCGCGCGAGCATGTCCGAGAAGCAGCGCAGTGCGACGCCGGCCGTCGACTACCGCCCGTTCATCATCGCCGACGCCGATACCGGACACGGCGGCGACGCCCACGTGCGCAACCTCGTGCGGCGCTTCGTCGAAGCCGGCGTGCCCGGCTACCACATCGAGGACCAGCGCCCCGGCACCAAGAAGTGCGGCCACCAGGGCGGCAAGGTCCTGGTGCCGGAAGACGAGCAGATCAAGCGCTTGAACGCGGCGCGCTTCCAGCTCGACGTCATGAAGGTCCCCGGCATCATCGTCGCCCGCACCGACGCCGAGGCGGCGACGCTGCTCGACGGCCGCAGCGACGAGCGCGACCAGCCCTTCATCCTCGGCGCGACGAACGTGAACCTGCCCGCCTACAAGAGCAGCTACCTGGCTCTGATGAAGCGCTTCTACGATCTCGGGGTCCGCGAGGTCAATGGCCACCTGCTCTACGCGCTGTGCGACGACGAGTACCGGGCCGCCGAGAGCTGGCTCGAGCGCAAGGGGCTCGCTGCCCTCGCTGCCGAGAGCGCCGCCGCCTATCAGCAGAAGCAACTCGCGGTCGACGCTGCGTTCGACGGCGTCGCATCGCGTTTGCTCGAGGCGTGGGAGGAGGAGGCCGGCCTCGAGACGTACGGCGAGTCGGTGGCCGAGGTGCTCGAGTTCCGGTCGAGCGAGGGCGAGCCGCTCGCGTTGAGCGCCGCGCAGTGGCGCCGCTTCGCTCAGAGCGCCTCGCTGTGGGCGGCCAAGGAGAAGGCCAGGTCACTCGGCGTCCAGATCATCTGGGACTGCGAGCACGCCAAGACCCCCGAGGGCTACTATCAGATCCGCGGCGGCATCCCCTACGCCATCGTCAAGTCGCTCGGCGCCGCGCCCTTCGCCGATATCCTGTGGATGGAGACCAAAACGGCGAACCTCGATGTCGCCCGCGAGTTCGCCGCGGCGATCCACGCCGTGTACCCGGAGATGATGCTGGCCTACAACCTGTCGCCGTCCTTCAACTGGGACTCGACCGGAATGAGCGACGCGCAGATGGAGGGCTTCCCCGCCGAGCTCGGCAAGATGGGCTTCGTCTTCAACTTCATCACCTATGGCGGCCACCAGATCGACGGTGTCGCCGCCGAGGAGTTTGCCACCGCCCTCAAGCAGGAGGGTATGCTCGCGCTCGCCCGCCTGCAGCGCAAGATTCGCCTCGTCGAGTCTCCTTACAAGACGCCGCAGACGCTCGTCGGCGGGCCTCGGGTCGACGCCGCCCTCCTGGCTTCCTCGGGGCGCACCGCCACCACCGGGGCGATGGGCAAGGGCTCGACCCAGCACCAGCATCTCATCCAGACGGAAGTGCCCAAGAAGCTGCTCGAGGAATGGCTGGCGATGTGGGGGGAGCACTACCAGCTCGAGTACAAGCTGGGCGTGAAAGTGCTGCCGCAGCGCGCCGGCTCGGAGCTGCTCGAGCTGTGCATCGACGGCGGCGGCAACGACAAGTTCGCCAATGTCATCTTTGCCCCCATCCAGGACCGCCGAGGCCGCAACATCCTCTCGGTGCGCGACCAGAACACCTTCGAAGAGTCGCTGCGCAAGAAGCGGCTGATGACGCTCGTCCATCTCTGGCTGGTGCACCGCTACAAGAGCGACACCGTGCACTACGTCAGCCCCAGCGAGGACAACAAGTACCAGACCACGAAGATGAAATCGCACGGCCTCTTCTCCGAGGTGAACACCGAGGTCGGCCAGATCATCGTCGCCGAGGTCAACCACCCCCGCATCGAGGAGCTGCTCGCGCCGGACCGGGTGGCGTTGTGGAAGCTGATTCGCAAGGAGGGCTAGAGTGAGGCCCATGCCTACTCGCAGTCACCGATCGAAGAGGCCCGCGGGCGAGGGGAGATCCGGCGCTCGAAAGAGCCGGTTGCTCGATCCGTGCTCCCGGCTCATCCGGTATCTCGAATCGAAGAATGACATTCTGCTGCTGACCACGAGCAATCGGTACAGAGAGCACACGCGGGATGTCCCGAAGACCACACAGCTCGCGCTTCGAATCAGGGACTACTTGAAACGGAAAAGAAAGCGCGTCACTCTGCTCGATGTCGCGAAGCTCAAGATCCACACCTGCGAGGGCAATATCAGCGGAAAGCGCGGCAATAATTGTGGCGTGCGCGAAGCGAAGTTGCCCAATCGCTCCAAGAACCCGACGGGCCAGCACCGGTGCTGGGCCTCGATCAACAACGAGGATGACCAGCTCTACAAGGTCAGCCGCGAGTTATTCAAGTCGCGAGCCGTGGTCTTCTTCGTCTCCGTCCGTTGGGGACAGACCAACAGCGTGTATCAGCGTCTCTTCGAGCGCCTCAGCTGGATCGAGAATAGGGTCACCTCGCTGGGAGAAGCACCGATACGCCAGTTGCAGAAGCTCGAAGCCGGGATCGTCCTCTTCGGTCACAACTGGAACGACGCACAGGTTCTGAAGACCCAGAAGCAGAACTTCACATGGTTCGGATGGAAGACACCCACCGCGCTCAGTTTCAACTGGCAATACTCCAGGGACGCGGAAGAGGAGTCTCCCGAGTCCTACCTCGGTGCCGTCGAGGAATTCGGAGCACTGCTGCGGACTGGGCTCCCACGATAATCCTCCTGTTGGCTCCTTGAGCCTTCGCATCCGCAGAGTTGTTCCGGAGCCGTCACCGAGGCCTTCGAGACCTTGCTCGCGCGACACGTGGAACCTCGAGGCGCCGCTGCGGCTCTTTTACGGACTGCTCGACGAGACGATTCGAAGGCGTCATGGGAAGAAACCGTCGCACTTTTCCGCTCCGTCCTCAGCGCCCCCTGAGGTAATTCCCCCTGAGGCGTCGCACGAACGAGGGGGCTCAGCTGAGGCCAAGAAAACACACGCGCCTGGCGCCCTTCTTGACCAGGTGGGAGAGTGCAGGCCGCGGGGTCCGGCCCGCAAGCCTCCAGGGTGGGGCCGGGTGCAGCGGTCTCAGACGTTTGACCGGGACGAGCCCGGGTCATAGGCTGTCTCGAACGAGAGTTGGAGGTAAGAAAATGGCAGCGAAGAAGACGGGGAAGAAAACGAAAAAAGCTCCCTCGAGGAGCAAGGCCCCCAAGAAAGCGAAAGCCACGCCGGCGACGGCCCGCGCGGGAGCAGAGACTCTGAAGATGAGCTCGGCATCGCCGGGCTTCACGGTGAATGACCTGGAGAAGAGCCTCGCCTGGTACCGCGACGTCCTCGGGTTCGTCGTCGAGGAGCGCTGGGAGCAGGAAGGGAAGCTGATGGGGGTCCAGCTCCAGGCCGGCAACGTCAGCTTCATGATCGGACAGGACGACTGGAAGAAGGGCCGCGACCGAAAAAAGGGAGTGGGCTTCCGGCTGTACTGCACGACGACGCAGGACGTCGACGTCCTCGCGGAGAGAATCGTGGCGCGGGGCGCCAAGCTCGACCAGCAACCGCGCGACCAGCCCTGGGGCGTGCGCGACTTCGCCCTGACCGATCCCGACGGGTTTAAGATCACGATCGGGGCGCAGAAGCGCTAGGGAGGACCGGCTTGGCCAAGACCGGGCGCGCCTCGGTCTTGCACCGGGGGATCAAGAGGCGAAGAGAAGGGCGGTCGCCCGGGAGCCGCGTCCCCGGTGCTCACCGCGCGATTGGGAGGAGATCGCCCTAGCGGATCCCACGGCCGTGGACGAGATGTTCAGCGTCCGGCTCACGGCCGATGGCGAGGGCTATTACGCTACAGACTTCTCGTCGTCTTCTTGGTCGTCTGCGTCAAGGTGATCTTTTCACGAGAAGAAGTTTAGG
>JANMPW010000626.1:0-1923 GCA_031370065.1 Acidobacteriota bacterium | reverse complement strand
AGACGTTCGGACTCCGTCGAACCCCAAACCAGGTACTTCTGGCCCTCTTGAACCAAAGGGAATGGAGAGCGAGCATTGAGAACGACCTCCTCCGCTTCGTCAGGCTCAACACCATGAGCCGCGATGTGCTCTTCGTTCCAGGTGTTCCATCTGAAGAGCATTCATCTCCCATGTCGCACGAATTAATTATATAAACATATATAATCAATTGCGACTGGAAGATGGACTTTTCGAAGACCCTCCGGCGGACGACCCCTCGCGGTCGGGTGAGAAGAGCTCCCCTTACCCGCCCCTCTCACGCCGGAGAGAGCGCGTTAGGCCCGACGCGGCGCTTCGAGTCTGGGATCCCTCGCTGCGCTCGGGATGACATCGCTACCGCATCCCGTCCATTCCGAGCCGAACGCAGCCCTTACGACCGGCGAGCCTGATGGACCGGGCATCGGGCCGGCCGTTAGTGTTCTGTCACCGAAGTTTCGATAGCGCCATGCGGCTTCTTACAACCACCGTGGCCCTCGCTCTTGGGCCTTCTTGCATCTTTCGAGCGAAGAGATTGGTATCGTGACTTTGGTTACAGGCCGTTAGCCGAGGCCTAGAAACAGGCGAAGACCCTCGTCGATCGCGGCGGCTTCCTCAGCAGAGAGCTTGCCGAAAGCCCGCGTGATGCGGCGCTTGTCGACGGAGCGGATCTGATCGACCAGGGCGTACGAAGTCTTGCGCAGCCCGCTCCGGCCCGGCGCCAGAGGCGGATAGAACGCGCCCTCGCCGGCCGCGGCGCTGACCGGAACCACCGCCACGAGAGGAAAGCGCTGGTCTGCCGTGACGTCGGCATGGCTGACGATCACGCAAGGCCGGGTGCCGCGCTGTTCGTGTCCTCGAGTCGGATCGAGTCCGACGAGCACGACGGTTCCCCTCTCGAGCTTCACTGCTTCGCGTCTACCCAGCCGCGCCCACGGACCCAGCGAACGGGCTTTCCCTCCGCGAGATCCAGAAGCTCCGAGGACTCGCCGCGGCGTCCTGCCCATTCCTCGAGACCGGCGTCGGCAAGCTCGCTTGATTCGGGATGCGGGCTGGCGAGCGATCGGCGCAGCTCCTCGCGCCGCCGGCGTTGAACCTCTCGACGAACAGCGTCGAGAACGAAACGGCTGCGGTTGCGCTCGCGGCGATCGATCTCCTCGACGAGCTCTGGCGGTAGAGTTATCGTAACCCGGGTGGTGGGCATGAGTATGATCATACTATAAGTCATACCGGTCCCTTGATCGACATTTGCCGGGCGGCCGCAAGGGTTTCCGGCGGGCTTCGCAGCTCCCCTGCACACGCACACCCACGATATGAAGGTCGTGACCGTGTCGGGCACGTTCATTCATGGCCCGGAAGGAAAGCCCGAAGTCCGGCTGGGGCCCGGTTCTTACCTGATGCAACCCGGCGGGAACTACCGACACACGACGAGCTGCGACAAGGCCTCGGAATGCGTGTTCTTTGCCGAGAGCAATGGCAAGTTCGACAAGCCCGTGGATGCCGGGAAGGCGCCCGCGAAGAAGTAGGAAGTGTTGACCTGGCGCGCGCGTCTATCCGCTACGACGCGTACACGAGAGTCGCGGGCGTCGAGGTCGGCTCGATTGAGACGCTCCTGAAGCCAGCCTCGTGCAGCCACTTCTCGTAATCCGATCGCGTCCAGGTCGCCCCTTCCTTGGTCCGCAGCAGCATCACCATTCTAAACATCAGCGAGAAGGGCGGCCCCGAACGATCGTTATCGACGACGAAGTCCGAGATGACCAGCGTACCGCCGGGCTTCAAGGCCTTCCGGATCTTGCGAAACGTCGAGACGTTCTCGACGGGCGACTCCTGGTGCGCGATGTGCGAATAGACGGCAATGTCGTGCTCGGCGGTCCCGAAGTCGGCCTTGTGGAAGTCGCCGTCGACCGT
>JANMPW010000159.1:0-2016 GCA_031370065.1 Acidobacteriota bacterium | reverse complement strand
GATCGCCCTGTGAAGGTCCAGATTTGCAACCGATTGAACATGTGGATGGTCCGGTAGAGTCGAGAATCGGCGCGGTAACCTTAGAGACGGGGAGTAGCTGTCGCCGACGGCTTTCGCCAACACGCCGGTGCCTCAATCCGTCTCATCGCTCCGTCTCCGATTCCCGCTCATCGAACCGGACGTGCAGTTTTCCCGCATCCGGCTCTCCGACTGGTTTCACGCCAGACTCACACAGCCGACCGCACGACCCGCGATTCCAGACGCCGCACGCCAAGCTCGCCAAAGACATGCTGCGCCCCAAATCGTCGGGTGCCTCGCGTAGGCACCTTGTGCCGTCGTCTGAGAAAGTGTTGCACTGCGTCTGCGACGTAATGGTCGATGGCGCGATAGGCCAACGCCCGCGTACCATACCCGAAGTACGTGGCCCAGCCTCGGAGGCGCCGATTGAGATCGATTGCCACCTCCGGCCATCGTGCGTGATTCCCTGGGCGTAAGACGGCGCGGACGCCGGCTTTGACCCGCTGGACGCTCTTCTTGGACGGCTTCGCGGCCAAGTACCAATGCCCATCCTTCCGGTAGCGATTCGGCCCAAACGTGTAGCCCAGGAAGTCAAACGACTCCGTGCGAGCGTTGCGGATGCTCGTCTTCGCGTCATTGAGCGTGAGGCCGATGCGCTCCATCACTCCACGCGTCCACGCCAGCGCTGCCGCGGCCTGCCCGCGGCTCACGATGACGAAGTCGTCCGCATAGGTGATGAGATGCGCTCGGTACTCCTGCCCTTTGTCGCGTTGCCGCCACGCGCGGAGGAAGCGATGCATGTAGATGTTGGCGAGCAGCGGACTGATGACACCGCCCTGCGGCGTGCCCCGCGTGCGACGCGTCCCACCCGACCTCCGCCGCCGTCCGTCTGCGTTCCGCTCCTCGACGGGCACCTTGAGCCACATCTTCACGAGGTGGAGCACGTGTCGGTCCATCACGCGGCGCGCGACACTCTGCAACAATTCGTGGTGAGGAATGGTGTCGAAGTATTTCGACAGGTCGGCATCAACGACGTCCGTGTATCCCTCGCACAGCGCCGCATGGACCGCCCGGACCGCGTCTTGGGCGGAGCGCCGCGGTCGGTAGCCATAGGCACTGTCCTCAAAGTTCGCTTCGAAGATGGGTTCCAGCACCAGTTTGGCGGCCGTCTGCACCACCCGGTCCCGAATCGTCGGAATCCCGAGCGGTCGTTCGCCGCCTCCTGGTTTGGGAATCATGACCCGGCGCACCGGCGCCGGCCGATACGTCCGCTCGCGCAGCTCCTTTCCCAGTGCCACGAGCCACGGCTCGACTCCCTCCGCTTCGATGTCCGCGAACGCCACCCCGTCCACGCCCGCCGCCCCTCGCGCTGCGCGCGAGAGCCGGTACGCGTGAGCCAGAATGTCGGCCCGGCACACCTTGTCGTACAGGAGGTAGAACCGGAACTCCGGCTCCTGCTTCGCCTTGACGTAGAGCGCCCGCTGAAGCCGCCGAACCCTGTCAGGAGTCTGTAGGCTCACGCCAATCTCCTTGTCCTTGGCCACGTTGGACGCACCCAGAAGCGAGGCCCCTTCCCTCCACTGCCATTACGCAGCTTCCGCAGTACTATGGGCCTCTCCGACACCCGCGCCGACCACCACCTCGACGTGGTGTCGAGCGTCGCGACCACTCGTCGCGCGCGGGCTTCCCACGTTGCAGCAGACAACCCTGCCGGCGTGCCGTTCCCACTACCCCGGTGGACCGCGATGATTGCGTCTGTCGGTGCTTCATCATCGCGCGGCGGCCTTCCTCCCGTTAGCGCGGAGTCGGCGTCCACGTCTCGCACTTTCGAGGCCTGCTCAGGATTCACTCGCGTTACGGCCCGCTGGCTTGCTCGACGCACCTCCGTGCGCCTTGTGTCTCCGAGGCTTCGGCTAGAATGGTTGCCCACTCTCGCCGCTCGGATAGCTACCGAGCTGTACCGACACGTGCTCGGGTGGGGCTTGCACCCACTGGTTC
>JANMPW010000151.1:0-2003 GCA_031370065.1 Acidobacteriota bacterium | reverse complement strand
AACAAGGGCATCATCCCCGGGCCGCGTCTCCTCGTGTCGCGCTACCCCCTGGGCGCGATCGGCGGCCATTGCGACCAGACGGGCTTTCCTCCCGGCCTCTTCGGCCCGGACGCCGGCCCGGAGAAGGGGAAACTGGCTGGCGCCGATCAGGCGCGCCAGGCCGTCCGGTTCCAGGTCAAGTACGGCGCCGATGTCATCAAGATGTGCGTCTCCGGCGGCGTGCTCTCGCTGGCCGACGACGTGCAGGCCCCTCAGATGACGGACGAAGAGATCGCCGCGGCCGTGGACGAGGCGCATCGCCTCGGAAGGAAGACGGCCGCGCACGCCCACGGCGACGCCGCGGCCCGATCGGCTGTCAAGGCGGGCATCGACTCGATCGAGCACGGTTCATTCATGAGCGACGAGACGCTCGCCCTGATGAAGACGAAGGGCACGTACCTGGTGCCCACTCTGCTCGTGGGCGAATGGGTCACGCGGCCGACAGCCAACTTCCCGCCCGCGATCGCTGCGAAAGCGAAGGCGGCCGTCTCGGTGCGCGCCGACATGTTCCGGCGGGCGCAACAGGCGGGCGTGAAGATCGCCTTCGGCACGGACGCAGCCTTCCAGTACGGGATCCAGGCGCAGGAGTTCGCCCTGATGACCGGCCTCGGCATGTCGCCGGCCGCGGCCCTGCGGACGATCTCCAACGCCGCCGACCTTCTCGGCCTCGGCACCCAGATCGGTACGCTCGAAAAGGGCAAGGAAGCGGACATCGTCGCCGTGCCGGGCGACCCCTCAAAAGACATCAAGGCGACCGAGAAGGTTCTCTTCGTCATGAAGGGCGGGAAGGTCTACCGCCAGCCGCGTTAGTGCGATCCGCGCAATGATTCCGGTGTTCGAGCCCGCGATCGGCCGGGAGGAGATCGAGGCGGTCGTCTCCGCTCTTGAGAGGGGAGAGATCTCGGGCTCGTTCGGCGAGTCGATCCCGAAGTTCGAGCGCCGGTTCGCGGAAATCTGCGGCGTCGCCTTCGGTGTGGCCGTCAGCAGCGGCACGACGGCCCTCCAGCTCGCCGTCCGGGCTGCGGGCATCGGGCCGGGCGACGAGGTCCTCGTCAGCGCGTCGACGAACATCGCGACGGCTCTGGCCGTCGTGCACAACGGCGCGCTGCCGGTGCCCGTCGACTCGGAGCCGCTCACCTGGAACCTCGACCTCGATCGCGTGGAGGCGTTGATCACGAGCCGGACCCGCGCGATTCTCCCGGTTCATCTCTATGGCCATCCGGTGGACATGGACCGGCTGTGCGAAATCGCGCGCCGCCGCAACCTGATCGTGATCGAGGACTGCGCCGAGTCCCACGGCGCCACGTGCCGCGGACAAATGACGGGCAGCTTCGGCGCCATGGGGTGCTTCAGCTTCTACGCGAACAAGATCATCACGACGGGCGAGGGCGGGATGGTCGTGACGAACGACGAGGGGCATGCCGAAAGCCTGCGGCTGTTGCGTAATCTCGCCTTTACGACGCCGCGCTTCCGGCACGAGATCGCCGGCTTCAATTTCCGGATGACCGGTTACCAGGCCGCCATGGGTGTCGCCCAGTGCGCAAAGCTCGAAAGAACGATTGCCGAGAAGCGCCGCGTCGCGGCCGAATACAGCGAATTCCTGGCGGGCGTTCCGGGGCTGCAGCTCCCCCACGAGGCAGCCTGGGCTCGCAACGTTTACTGGATGTACGCGGTTGTGGTGAAGCCGGGGTTCGGCGTGAGCCGAGACGAGCTCGCGGCGCGCTTGCGAAGCGCTGGCGTCGACAGCCGAACCTTCTTTTGCCCGATGAACTTGCAGCCCTGCCTGCAGTCGATTCCCGGCTTTCGCACCGAACCCTGTCCCGTGGCTGAGGAGCTCTGGCGCTCGGGGCTCTACCTGCCGTCGAGCACGACGCTCACACGGGAGACCATTCGGTCGATCGCCGAAGCGATTCGGAAGGCCTTCGCGTGAGGGTCGGCCTCTGGGCGCCGGGCACGCCGCCGGA
>JANMPW010000128.1:0-5267 GCA_031370065.1 Acidobacteriota bacterium | reverse complement strand
ATTGTCAGAGCTCCGGCGCCCAGGATCAGGAAACCGGCCAGGGTAAGAATCCTTTTCATCCTCTTCCTCCTCAAAAAGCGGCCCTGTGGGCCGCACCCCATGACTTCTGCAACATCCGTGCCCCACCCGATTCTAACCCTTGTTTGGCCCGGGGGCATGATGGACAGGTGTTCGGGGACATGATGGACACATTTCTGGCGGAGGATTTAGCCCCTTGATTCAGCCCGACGATGGCCTACAAGTGGCTGGAGCGTTACGGGGCAGGCGGGCGGGCGGGGTTGATGGATGTTTCTCGTCTTCCGCACCATAGCCCGGCGCGGTCACAGCAGTTCAATTGCCGGAATTCGGTGACCAACGTGTTGCGAA
Organism: Acidobacteriota bacterium; assembly: GCA_031370065.1. Classification (GTDB taxonomy): domain Bacteria; phylum Acidobacteriota; class Thermoanaerobaculia; order UBA5066; family Gp7-AA6; genus DAHUXD01. The sequence continues at coordinate 4,901 of JANMPW010000128.1, read as the reverse complement.
TCGACATCGAGAGCGGTCCATCGGTCCATCAAGATGCAGCGCGGCATCTTCCTTGCAAGGTTCGGATGAGAGGCGGTCGGCAAGAGGGCCGAACCGACCATTCTTAAGGGGGTACACATGAATCGAACCAGATTGGCTGTCGCAGCCCTCGCGGCTGGCGCTTTTGCGGCGGTCGCTCTTGGTCAGAACGCGGGCAACAATTCCGCGGGGCCGACGAAGAACGACTACCGACTCCGGGTCGTGGAGCCGGCGGAGGGTGGCACGATCTCCGGGCGCACCGTCCGTGTCGTCGTAAACACCGAGATCCCGGCGGAAGCCGGAGAGACGCGACGGGACGTCAACTCGATGCCGAGGCCGGACGTCGACGTATTTCTCGACAACCAGCTGAAAGGCACCTTCCGGGATGCTGAGAACGTTCTGCAGATCGAGGGCGTCGGGCTCGGGGCCCACAAGCTCGTCCTGCTCGCCAAGAACAGGGCGGGCGAGATCATCGATCGCAAGGAAGTCCAGTTCTCCAACATCGACGCCGAGCCGGCGATCGCCACCGTCGGCACGGTAGGCCATGCCCCGGCGAAGCCTCCGGCTTCCGCGGAGTCCTCCAGCCGGATGACCCACTCGGCCCCGGTGTCGGAGGTTCATGCGTCCGAAGTGCCGCCGTCGCCCGCCCGTTCGACGTCGTCGGCTCAGGCCCCGGCTGCCTCCGCACGACCGTCCTCCGAGCCCGTGGCGACCCGCCACAAGACGCTTCCGAAGACCGCTTCGTCGGATCCGAGCTTCGCGCTTGCGGGCGCCGTGCTCTTGCTTGCAGGACTCTTCATTCGCCGCCTCGTCTGACCCTCATCGCAGAGGTATGCGGTCTCGAATATCCGGGACCGCATCCTCTCTGCACTTTACGGAGGTGATGCGTGTCACTCCTTCTCCTCGTCGTCATCGTTCTGCTCGTCGTGGGGGCGCTACCGCGTTGGCCGCATAGCCGCAATTGGGGGTATTTCCCCAGTGGCACACTGGGAATCATCCTCCTCGTGCTCCTGGTGCTGATGCTGAGCGGACGTCTCTAAAGATGCGGCGTCTGCTCCTGGCCGGCAATGCCCTCGTTCTGGGAGGGGCGATTCTCCTGATGGGACCTGCCCTTCACTTCGGTGCACGCGTCCGGGCACAGACCACCGCAATCTCAGGGGCGCGCGCGTCCCGGCCTTCGGTGCCTGCGGGAGGGGCGTGGGGACGAATCGAGATTCCGCGCGTCGGGCTCGACTTCGTCGTCTTCGAGGGCGTGTCGGATGCGACCCTGCGCAAGGGGCCCGGACACGTTCCGGGCACGGCATCCCCGGGCGTTCGGGACCAGGCCGGCAACTGCGTCATCGCCGGTCACCGCGACTCCTTCTTCCACCGCCTCTCGACCGCCCGCGAAGGCGATCTTGTTCGGGTCCATCGGGCGGAGGGAGTCTCGAGCTATCGCCTGGGATCGAGGCGGATCGTCCGTCCGGAGGATGTTTCCGTTCTCCTGCCAACCCGGGACAGGCGGCTCACTTTGATCACTTGCTACCCTTTCGGCTGGATCGGCGCCGCCCCGTACCGGCTCGTCTGGGACGCCGTCGCGATCGGATCGTCTTCCGCCGCCAGCTCGGACCGGAGGGACCCAGGAACTCCCGAACAGTCAGTTTCATACCGCTGACTCTTCCCGCGGCGCTCATGCCGCCGAGCGCATCCCGGGTCGCGTCCGAGGCGCGAAAGACCGCGCGCCGCCACGTGTAACCCTTCGAGACCGGTGCGCTCAGCCTTACGTGCGCTCGCCGCAACGTGAGGAAGAACTTCGGCCCCTGACCGCGTGTGACCTCACGAGCCGGTGTCCGAACCGCGCCAGGGCGCGGCTCCACGCCCGCGCGTGCGCGTCGTTCGAGTCGATCAGGCAGCCATCCAGATCGAGCAGCACGACGCCGAAAGGGCGCATGAGACCAAAAAAAACGGCCCCGGGCGAGCCGGGGCCTCGACGACGGAAGAAGCGGACGGGCTCAAACGACGCGTCGTCCTTGAATCAAGTTGATGATGAGGACAACGACCGCAAGCACGAGGAGAATGTGGACGAAGCCCGAAAGCGTGTACCCCGTGACCAGACCCAGCGCCCAGAGGACCAATAAGATTACGAAAATCGTCCAGAGCATAAGTCGCCTCTCTTTCTTTCCGGGGCGCTCGTTGCGGCCCCGGATTGGGAGAATTGCGAAACTCGTGCCAGAGGTCCGCGTCAGGCTTTCTTCGAAGCGGTCGCCTTCTTGCCGCGCGGCCCCTCCGGGACGCGGCCGGCCGGCACGGGGGCCTTTGCAGTCTGCGGGAGCAGGTCCCCGACGACTTCCGGCTGGATCGTGCCGCCTTCCGTCATCACGTAGGCGCGATGAACCACATTGCGGAGTTCGCGGACATTACCCGGCCAGTGCCACTGCTGCAACATCTCCAGCGCTCCCGGGTCCCAACCGGATACGCCCGCCTTTTCCTGCTCCTCGATCTGCTTGCGGAAGTGCTCGGCGAGCAGCGGGATGTCCTCTCGCCTCTCGGCCAGAGTTGGGAGGGTGACCGGAAGGACATTGAGACGATAGTAAAGATCTTCCCGCAGTTTGCCCTCGCGGATGGCCTCTTGCGGATCCCGGTTTGTCGCGGAGAGCAGCCGCACATCGACCCGGAGATCCTGGGATCCTCCCACCCGGCGCACCGTCTTCGCCTCGAGTACGCGCAGGAGCTTGACCTGGAGCTCGGAGCCCATCTCGGTGATCTCGTCGAGAAAGAGGGTTCCCCCGTTGGCCTCTTCGAAGTACCCCAGGCGGCGCTTGTCCGCCCCGGTGAACGACCCTCTTTCGTGGCCGAACAGCTCGCTCTCGATCAGGGTGGGAGAAATGGCCCCGCAGTTGAAGGCGACGAATGGCGTCGCGGAGCGCCGGGACAGCCGATGGATCGTTTTCGCAACGACTTCCTTGCCGGTGCCGCTGGCCCCCGTGATGAGGACTGGCGCATTGGAGCGGGCCACGCGGCGGAGCACATCGAAGATTCTCTTCATTGGCTCCGAAAGACCGATGAGATCTCCGAGTCGTCCGGTCTCCAACAACTCTTCCCGCAGGGTATCGACCTCCGATTCGAGCCGGCGCCGGGCCGCCAGGCGCTGGAACACGACCTCGAGCTGTGCAGCGCGAAGGGGCTTCAACAGATAGTCGGACACGCCCGCTCGAAGAGCCTCGACCGCGCTGTCGAGAGAAGCCTGACCGGTAATGACGATTCCGTCGCGCTCCGGGTCGGACTCCCGGGCCAGCCGAAACACTTCGATCCCATCGCCGTCCGGGAGATGGACGTCCACGAGGAGGACTTCCGGTTTGAACTCCTCGATCGCTCGAGCCGCTTCGCCAGCCGTCCCCACCGCCAGCGTCTGACCGCCCAGATCCCTGATCGCGAGGTCCAGACCCTTCCGGGTCGCGACGTCGTCTTCCACGATGAGCACTTTCAAGGCTTCATCCCTGAGAGATCGGCGAAGGCCGAGCGTGGGAGCATCAAACCTCGTTCTTCGACCACGATCGGTAATGTGCTTGCGCGATGCTCCAGTTCAAAGTCATCCGGGAGCCTCCCCGCCACGGGCCAGCAGGAGGTCTCGCCCCTTCTCGAAAAGCGCGAACGCTCTTTCGAGCTCCCGTCTCGCGACCCCGAGCGCCTCGGAGGGGTCCTCGCCCCTGGCCGCCAGCCGATGCGCGCGCTCAAGATGGAGGCTCAGCCCCGACAAAGGCGTGGCGAGATCATGGAAAAAGCGCTCCAGCGCAGAGCGGTCCTCGGTCATAGCAACGCCACCCTCTCCCGGCCCGGCAGGCACCCTTCGTGCATAGATTTCGAAGGGCTCGTTCCATATCCTATGACAGAACCCGCCGCGAAAGACTGCACGCGTCGCTTGGAAACCGCTCCGGCGTCCGCCCGGAGCTTCCTGCGCGCGCGAATGCGGCCCTACGCCCTGCTCGGTCTCATCGTCGTCGGGGGTGGCTTACCACACGATCAACGCCGTCCTCGGGCTGTACGACGCGACCCTCCAGATCGCGCGCCACACAAATCTCCGTGAACGCACCACCGACGCCATGGCGGGGCTCTCGAAGCATCGGAAGGCCTCGACCGCTATGTGCGAAACGGGGAAGCCTAGGATTTGTCACGGCACGACGTCGGCCGTACGGGCCTCAAGTCTGCCCTGAGCACCATCGCGCACGAAAGAAATTCCGCTGGCTAGAATTCTGGTCGCAGAGGACTCCCCCGACATCCGGGCTACTCGGCGGATCGAAGCGGCCGGCGTCCGGAAGGTGTTGACCAAACCGGTCAACGTGGCACGACTCTTCGCCCTCCGCGAGATGCTCGCCTACTCGGACTAAATTAAATAAGAAAAATGGGGGCCCCCGGCTTGACCGGGGGCCCCCAAAAGTCCGTTAGGACTTGCCGTACGATTCGACCGTCGTCACCTTGTGGCCGTCGTGCGTCTTCGAGTAGGTCACCTTCACCCGCTCGCCAACGGAGACCGAACCCTTCAGCGACACCTGCTCGTCGAGATCGAAGCTGTAGTTCTTGTTCTTCGGGCCGACGATCTTGATCGACTTTCCCGGCACGTACTCCTTGACCGTCCCCACCACCACTTCCTTCTTCATCTTGGTGTTCGGCCCCGGTCCGGTGTGCTTCACCGTCGACTCGGAATGCATTTTCGGAGCCGCAGCGGCCATCTGCCCGGAGTGGGTGGCTTCCGAAAGAACGGCCACGTGCTCGGTTCCGTCGTTCATCTTGTGGTACGTCACCTTGGCCATCTGACCAACGACGATCGTGCCCTCCACCTGAGCGCTCGGATCGAGATCGAACGAAAAGTTCTTATCGCCAGGCCCCTCGATCTTGATCTTCTTTCC
>JANMPW010000091.1:0-2099 GCA_031370065.1 Acidobacteriota bacterium | reverse complement strand
GCCGGCGGGCCTGACCTACCTCGAGGAGCGGACGGTGGGTCCATCGCTCGGGCTCGATTCGATCAAGAAGGGAATCGCGGCATCGGTCGTGGGCGCGCTGCTCGTTTTCGTGGCCATGGCCGTCTACTACCGCCTCGCGGGCTGGAACGCGGTGATCGCGCTGATCCTGAACGCGCTTCTGCTCGCCGCAGCGATGGCGCTCTTCGAGGCGACGCTCACGCTGCCCGGGATCGCCGGCTTCATTCTGACGATCGGCATGGCGGTCGACTCGAACGTGCTCGTCTTCGAGCGCATTCGCGAGGAGTTGCGCAACGGGCGGGCCCCCAGGGCCGCCATCGAGAACGGCTTTTCGAAGGCGTTCGCGACGATCGTCGACACGCACGCCACGACGATCATCTCGGCGCTTTTCCTGCTGCAGTTCGGCACCGGCCCCGTCAAGGGCTTCGCCGTCACGCTGATCATCGGCCTGCTCATCTCGATGTTCACCGCCGTTTTCGTGTCGCACACGCTGTTCGAGCTCGTGTACGGGCGGCGGCAGCACATCGACTCGATCTCCATATAGAAAGCCGGAAATGGAATTCTTTCGTCAGACCAACATCGACTTCCTGAAGTACAAGTGGCGAGCGATCTTTGCCTCGTGGGCGCTCATCGCGCTCGGCGTCTTCGCGATCTTCGTGCAGAAGGGGTTGAAGTTCGGAATCGACTTCTCGGGAGGAACGGCCATCGCCGTCCGTTTCGCGGACCGGCCGGACATCGACCGCCTGCGCAAGCTCCTCGACGGCGCGGGCCTGGGCGAGATCGGGATCCAGCGCTACGAAGAAGCCTCGAAAAACCAGGTCCTCATCCGGGTCCAGCAGCAGGCCAAGGAGGGCCGGGACGTGGCCGGGGACGTGCTCGACGCGATGCGCCGGGGCCTCGCGTCGCCGACGGACCCGGGCAAGATCGACGTCAACACCGAGGGCAAGGCAACGCTGGCCGCACGCCTGGCCGCGGCCGATCCAGACCACGTCGCGGGCCGGTCGGATGTGAACGCCGCGGACTACTACGCGCGGGCCGCCGACAGGATCATCGCGAGGCGCTCGGAGCTGGGGCTCTTCCGCTCGCCCGCGGACGCGAACGCGGTCGAGGGCGTCACCGCGCCGATCAAGGCCTGGTTGCAGGCGAACGCTTTCGCGGGTCCGTTCGTCCTGCTCTCGGCCGAGAACGTCGGGCCCCAGGTCGGGGCCGACCTCCAGAAAAAGGCCATCCTCGCCATGGTGTGGTCCACGGTGGGAATGCTCGCCTACATCGCGTTCCGGTTCCGCTCGATCCCGTTCGGAGTCGGGGCGATCGTGGCGCTCGTGCACGACACGCTGATTACCGTCGGGCTGCTCGCGCTCTTCGGGCGCGAGTTCAACCTGGTCGTGGTGGCGGCGCTCCTGACCCTCGTCGGCTACTCCGTCAACGACACGGTCGTCGTCTACGACCGGATTCGCGAGAACCGGGAGAAGTCCAAGCGCGAGCCGCTGGCCGACGTCATCAACCGCTCGATCAACCAGACTTTGTCGCGGACGGTACTGACATCGGGCCTGACGTTTCTCGTCGTCGTGGCGCTCTTTGCGCTCGGGGGTGAGGTGCTGCGCGGGTTCGCGCTGGTCATGCTGATCGGAATCGTCGTCGGAACGTACTCCTCGATCTTCGTGGCCGCTCCGCTCGTGGTCGTCTGGGAGGAGTGGAAGGCGAACAAGGCCGGACGCAAGGGCCAGCCGCTTCCGTCCTCGCCGGCTTCCGCAAAAAAGAAGCTGACCGTCACCGTCAAGGCACGCTGAGCCGAAGCTCCGACCGCTCGAAGGCGCCCTCCGCCAAGGGCGCCTTTTTCTTTTGGAGGCGGGAACTTCAGTCTAGCGTCGGGAGGTGCCAAAGGCGGCTCCCGACAAGCGCTTGTCTGCGGGCGGTGGCAGCGCCGGGGCGAGCCAGCGTGCCCGTTGTCCCGCCGCGGACTAGCGGAGGGCTTCGCGAAGTGATGCCGCCACGTGCGACACAGCCCGGTTGCCGGTGTCGATCAAGCGGCCCATCGGTGCGAAGCCGTGGATCATGCCGCCGTAGCAGACGTAGTCCGC
>JANMPW010000089.1:0-3235 GCA_031370065.1 Acidobacteriota bacterium | reverse complement strand
GGGCCACACCCGTTCCCATTCCGAACACGGCCGTTAAGCCCTTCAGCCCCGATGGTACTTCGCGGTAGACCGCGTGGGAGAGTAGGACGTTGCCGGGGAATTATTTTGGAGCTCGGGACTCGTTCCCGAGCTTTTCTTTTTCAGGCCGGGGCGCACGACTCCGGCGAGTGAAGGTGAACCGGCGTCGATTCGCTGAGCGCACTCTCACCGAAGCCAGCGCGAGGCTGTGGGAGTTGGCGCCCTGCTGAGTGCGGACTAGCGCCCGGGGTGCGTCGGAAGCCGCTCGGCTGGCACGGCCTCGGGCGCATGCGGGCGAGCGCGCGGGCTATACAGCGCGTTGCGACGCTCGGTGCAGGTGGCGCACGTTCCCACAGGATGTCCCGTCCGCAGTCCTTCGCGGATGCGCTGGAGGGGCGCACCCGCAGCGATGCGATCGAGGCCGTCGGCGGGGTAGAAGCCGATCGGGTCCTGGTCCCAGTAGATGCAGGGGTTGACGGCGCCGTTGGGCCGGATGACGTAGTTGCGATCCGGGTAGGCGCACCCGAGGAGGCGCTGGTAGAAGAAGTGCCGGAAAGTTTCGCCGCGGTCAATTCCGGCCTTCAGGCGCCAGAGTCGGCGGCGCAGGCGCGGCAGGAGCCCCCTCGGCAGATTTTCCGTTCGGTCGAACTCGGGATAGGAAGAGAGTTTCAGGCCCCGTCGGACGGCCTCTCGCGCCGCTGCGGCGAGCTCCGCGTGGAGCGAGACCGGGTTCTCGCCGGAGAGCAGCTCCGGCGTCACGTCGACGCCCGCCGTCGGCGAGACGTACCGCACGTCGATTTCGGACGCGCCGTGCGCGGCGGCGAACTCGGGTAGGGCGGCGAGCTCTGCGCGGTTCGACTTCATCCACGTGAAGATGATCCGCAGCCGGGGCGTCTTCGCCTTCGCCGCGCGCCGGACCCGTTCGAGCGTGTCGAGGCAGGCGAGCAACCGCTCGAACTTTGCCGGCACCCGGATCTTTTCGTAGGTCTCCTTCGTCACGCCGTCGATCGATGCCGCGACCGTCGCGACCCCGTTCTTCACGAGCGCCTGGGCCGTCGGCTCGGTCAAGGCGAGGAGGTTGGTCGGAAACCAGAGATCGGGCACGCCGTAGCGCCCAGCGATTTCCACGATCTCGCGAAAGCGGGGATGGATCATCGGCTCGGCCGCGCAGGCGAGCGCGACGCGCCAGGCCCGCGGGAAGAGGTCGGCGGCGATCTTCTCGAAAACCTCGACCGGCATGTTTCCGTCCTCGGAGAGCTGCTTGTCGTACGGCGGGAACGCGATGCGGTCGGTTTCCGCGAAGTAGCACATGACGCACTTCAGGTTGCACCGCGAGGTGAGGTCGAGGATGACGTTCAAGGGCCGGGGCATGGGCGTCGAGAATTATGTCACCGCCGGCCGCGTGGCCCGGCGGCGGCCGACGAAGACGGCGAAGTCGTTCGGCAGCAGCCCTTCGGCCTCCAGGTGCGCCTCGGCGGCGCAGAGGACGTCGAGCAGGCGCTCCTCTTCGGCGGGGGCCCGGCCGAAATCGCGCGCGAGGCCCGAGAGGAGGGGATGGAGCAGGCCGCCTCCCCCCGAGTACTCGGCCTCGGCCACGAAATATCTTCGGGCAAGCGGGAGCAGGTCCTCGCTGCGCGCAGCCTCGAAAGGGCTATCGCGCGTAAGGCGCGCCGCGTCGACGGGCTCACGGCGCCAGAGAGTCTCGCCGGTGTCCGCGTCCCTGCGCAGCCGCTGCGGCAGGAGTCGGAAATAGCGCTGGACAAGCTCCGTGCGCTCTCCCGGGTACTGGAATCGATTCGGGCCCACGTACTCGACGAAGGCGACCCGCCCGCGGGCAGAGAGAACGTCGTGGATGCAGCCGTAGAACTCCTCGATCCGCCCGATGTGGTGGAGCACGTCGTGGACGATGACGGCATCCCACGGGCCTTCGGGAAGGGGCGCTGCGTTCGGGTCGAGCGCGGAGTGGGAGACCGTGGCCATGCCGCGCCGGCGGGCGTTTCGGCGCGCGCGCTCGACGGCCGCGGGGTCGGCGTCGACGGCCGTGATGGCGCCCACACCCTCCATGCGCGCGAGGGAGCGCTCGATGAACCCCTCGCCGCACCCGATGACGAGCACCCGCGGCAGCTCCGCGGGCAGGTGCCTGGTTCGCACGTGCGAGAGCCAGTCGACCGATGGGTCCCCCGTCGCACAGCGGTTGACGTGGCGCTGCAGCGCGATCGAAGGCACCCAGAACGGCGAGCCGGGATGGCTCGACGGAGGCGCCTTCGGGTCCTCGCGCGGACCGCCGCGACCGCCAGGAGGCATAGCGTGGCGAGGGAGATCCCGGCGCCGAGCCGCATTCCCGGCGGACGGTAACGCAACGCGACGCCCCGTTGGCCCGGCGGAATCCGCAGCGCCAGGAAGGGCCCGTTTGCGAGGTGCGCCTGCACCACGACGCCCGCCGAGTCTCGGGCCGACCATCCTCCGTCCTGCACGAGCGAGAGGACGACCCATCCGTCCGGGCCGCCCTCCGGGACCCGCACGCGGAAGGAGGCCGCGTTCGTCGACTCCGCGTACTCGGACACCTCGATCGGAGGGTTCCCGACCTCGGCGCCGTCGTCGGAGAGCACGTACGCCGTCGCGCGCCAATCGGTCAGTGCGGTGATCTTCGGGAACACGGGGCCGAACACGGACGCGGCGTCGAACACCGGCCACGGGCGCGCCGGTGGGGGAGGTACGAAGCGCAGGCGCACCGGAGCGAAGGCGCGAGGCAACACGTTCGAGTTCTCGAAGGCGGTTCCGTCCGCGCCGGCGTAGACCGGGCGCCACCGCGGGCCCGGGGCCACGTCCTGCGGCCCGCCGAGAACGAAACGCACGTTGAGGAAGTCGAGCGTTGGCGCGTCGGCGTTGCGGATCATCTTGAAGTAGTCGGCGTACGGATAGCCGCAGGTGGCGTCGAGGAAGGCCATGTAGTCGCGGCGCTCGACGGCATCATGCGTGCGAATGTCTTCCAAACGCGCGAAGACGTTCGTGCTCGGAAAGAGCGTGGGCCCGATCCCGACGACGCGGAAGGTCCCCGACTGCGCGTGCAGGAAGCGGACGAGCGGCGGTTCCGGAAAGAGGAGCGCCGGCGCATAGAGCCGATTCAATCCAGCCCACTGGTAGAGAAGCTCCGCGCCGCAGACGAGCGTCATCCCCGCGACGTAGAGGCCCGGGCGGCCGCGCGCGGCGACGGCGA
>JANMPW010000082.1:0-1821 GCA_031370065.1 Acidobacteriota bacterium | reverse complement strand
GCGCGTTGACGTCCTCCGGGTCGATCGCGAGTGTCTTCCCGTACGTGGCGATCGCCTCGGGGAACTTTCCGTCGAGCCAGTAGACGAGCCCGAGATTGTTCCAGGCCACGCGGTCGAGCGGGAACTTCTCGAGCACGGCAGTCAGGTCCGTTTCGGCGTCGGCAAGGAGGCCCTCGTCCTTGGCCACAGTCGCGCGGAAGAAGGCAGTCTTGCTTGAGCCCGGCCGGCGCTTCTCGGCCTCGGCGAGCGAGGCCTTCGCGTCGGCCAGTCGGCCTTCCGCGATCTCGGCCCGCGCGCGGTTCAACGGCCCGTCCGGCTTGTCCGGGGCGAGCTCGGCGACCTTCGTCCACGCGTGCGCGGCGCCCTTGAGGTCTCCCTGGAGGAAGAGGCCGATGCCGTAGTCGTTCCATCGCAGCCAGAGGGGGTCGGGATTGCCCCTCACCCCCTTCCCCTCTCCCGCCGGGAGAGGGAAGTCGTTCAGTCCCCTCTCCCCCTCGCGGGGGGAGAGGGTTGGGGTGAGGGGGGTCACAGGCAGAACGACCGTGTCCCGGGCGAGCGTCGTCACGGGCAGCGAAGGGTGCGCTGCGCCGAGCGTGAAGGTCGTGAAGTCTCGCGAGAACTTGCGGTAGTGCGTGCCGGCCGAAAGTGTGATCGGGCCCTTCGCATTCTTCGGCACGGCGACGCGGTAGTGCACGGTGCGCGCGGCACCGGGGCCGATGCCGTTGTTGTAGAGCGGCACGCGGATGTCCTGGGGCTGGCGCCGGTCCATGTGCCCGCCCTCCGCGTCGATGACGAGCATCGCGAGCCGGTCCGCGGCGGCATCGAGCCGGCCCGTCTCGTCGAGCACGCCGCTCTCGAAGAACTTGCCGGTATCCCCGGTCGCCTCGAGCGAGACCCACGTCTCGTTCGAATCCGCCGTCCCATTCGTGTACGGGTGCCCGACGCCGCGTGTGCGCACGACCACCTCGACGTCGAGCGTCTCGCCCGGCCGGACCTCCGGGAGCGTGTCGCCAAGGACGAGGAGCTCGTCGCCGCTCCGGATGGCGAAGATGTCGACCGTCAGGACCTTGTTTTCGAGAAAATTCCTGATCTTCTTTTCCGTCTCCTTGTCGCCCCGGACGAACGGGAGCGCCGTGTTGGCCGCCGGGAAGACATGGTCGTGCAGGAAGCCATTCTTGTTGCCGAACTCGTCCGAGCGGTAGTCCGGCAGGTGGCAATCCCGGCAGGCCTTGGGCTTCGGAGGATCGTAGAAGGAGCGTACCGCGCGCCCGGACACGCCCGAGTCGTACCAGGTGTCGTAGTGGTTTTGTCCGCGCGTCCAGCGGTAGCCATTCAACGCCGGGATCAGGCCTACCTTGTGGCAGGTGGAGCAGAACTCGGGCATGCGCATGAAGGGCTTCAGGAAGGTTTTGCGGTGGAGGGAGGGCTCCATCCGGATGAGCAGGCGATTGACGGCGCGCAGGGTGCTGCTGCCCGAGAAGGCGAACGGGTACTGCTTCGATTCCTCGATGACGTAGGCGCCGTTGCCCTTGACGTCCTTGACCGCGGCGATGGAGTGGCAGGACATGCAGGTTAGGCCCTGCTGCGCCTCCCACGAGTCGTAGGAGAAGGACGCCTGTGTCGCCTTGCCCATCTGGCCCGTGAAGAGGACGACGGGGTCGTGGCAGCCCGAGCACCATTTCGTCCGCTCGCGGCCGACGCGGTCGGCCATGAGCTCGACGCTCTTGCGGTAGAAGGGATTGTTGAAGGACGAGAAGCGGTGCGCCGAGCGCTCCCACTGGTGGAAGGAGTCGGGGTGGCACTCTTTGCAGTAGGCGTTGG
>JANMPW010000063.1:0-3408 GCA_031370065.1 Acidobacteriota bacterium | reverse complement strand
GCCGGCGGGGGCACATCGCCGCAATGGCGGCGCGACTGGAAGGAGCTCTTCTACCTGGGTCCCGAGTCCCGGCTGATCGCGGTGCCGGTCACGCTCTCGGCGCGCGGGCTCGAAGCCGGCACCGCCAGGACGCTCTTCCAGAACGCCAGCATGCAGCTCCCCGGAATCTCCATGACGACGGCCTACCGCGTGGCCCCGGACGGGGAACGATTCCTCGCCACACTTCTCACCGGGCTGCAGGAAAGCTCACCGATCGTGCTGCAGGCGGGGGCGGGGCGCTGATCAGGCCCGCCGTCACGCGACTCATTCGCCGAGGGTGACCACGACCTTCCCTCGGGCGTGACCGGCCTCCAGATACCGGAGCGCCTCTGAGACCTGACTCAACGAGTAGGTCCTGTCGATCACTGGTTTGACCTTGCCGGCCTGCATGAGATCCCCCAGGACGCCCAGGTCGTCTTTCTTCATGTGCGCCATCATCATGCTCATCTTCTGGCTCACGAACCATGAAGACACCATCGCGGCCACCGCGCGATCGAGGGGCGCGAACCACCGGCCGCTCGGGCCGCCGACCATGACGTAGATCCCCTTGGGATGCAGGATGCGCCGCAACGCCGACAACGATTGACTCCCCACCATGTCGACGATCACGTCGTACCGCTGCGCGCCCGCGGTGAAGTCGGTCTTCGTGTAGTCGACGACCTCGTCGGCGCCGAGGGCCCGCACCATCGCGACGTTCCGCGTGCTGCAGACGCCGGTCACGTGCGCGCCCAGGGCCTTGGCAATCTGGACCGCGAACGTTCCCACTCCCCCTGAAGCTCCGTTGATCAGGACTCTCTGCCCGGGCTGGATCTTTCCGGCGTCGCGCAGAGCCTGCAGCGCGGTGACGGCCGCAATGGGCACGGAGGCCGCCTGCGGGAACGTGACGTTGTCCGGCTTCAGGACCAGTTTCTGCTCGGAGGCGCACGCGTACTCGGCGAGGGCGCCCTGCGCCGAACCGAGCACGTCTTCTCCCGGCTTGAACTGCGTCACGTTGCGGCCCACCGCCTCCACGCGACCCGCAACGTCCGCACCCAGCCGGGTGGACTTCGGCTTGCGCAGGCCCATCCCCATGAGCCGGCCGACGTAGGGTGTGCCCCTCATGAAATGCAGCTCGAACGGGTTGATCGACACCGCGCGAACCTTGATCAGCACCTGGTCGTCACCGCACACAGGCTTGGCAATCGTCTCGAGCCTGAGGACTTCGGGCGAGCCGAATTCGCAGTAAACGACGGCTTTCATCACGTTGCCACCGCCAGCCGCCAGCCGATCACAGTCGTTGGTCGACGCCGCGTACCCGACGAGAAGCGCGCCAAGGAGAACGACGACAACCGCACACCCGCCCCGGAAGACGATCCGTCCAGCTCTCATTTGTATATAGGTACGAAAGTGGGCGCCGTTCGGTTCCCGGGGGGGGCGGTGCCGCCACGCCCGCTGAAGGAGCGGGCCTTCACTACTCCCTGGGGTCTTCCTCCGAATCCTCCCCCGCATCGCCCATCTCCCGGTCAAGGCCCGATGCCACTGCCGTCATCGTGGATCAGCATCGCCCGCCCTACCTCGCCCCACTGTCGCAGCAGGCCCGGGCCCTCGCCCAGCCCGGCGTCAGGGTATTCGGCTGGCCGCTTCAGCAACAGCACGTCGATCAGCCACGACAAGACACCCGCGTCGTAAGCATCATCCACGCAGGAATACTCGTCCGTCTTCCGGTTGACCCAGGCCTCGGCGATCTCCATTCCGTTCGGCGCCTTCTGAAAGTCGACCCGATAGACGCAGACGCCGGTCCAGCTTCGATGGAAGTTCAACCAGCCATCTTCTTCGTAGATGAACCACTTGTCTTCCATTTCCTCCGGGATGAACCCGACCTTCAGAGCCGCCCAGTCGATCGGATCGAAGGAGCGCTCCAATGCCAGCCGTGCGCGATCGACCGGGAGCGGCTGCGTCTTCCAGCTCTTCGACGTCGCCCTCACGGCCGAATCCTGCGCAGATCGTGCAGCGCGGTCCACACGCCCATGTAGACGTGCGCGCGCTCCGGATCCGTTTTCGCAACCTCGTTCTTGAAATTCGGATAGTTCAGCGCGCTCACGTACTCGGCGAGATACGCCGCCAACATCTCGCGCGACGTCTTCAGGCGGTAGCCGTAGTCGAAGTGCGGCGTCGCGTTGACGGCCGGCCGCTCGCGGTGGCGCGGGACGAAGTCGGCGAAGTGGTCGAGATCCGCGCGAACGCGCCCGCGGACGAGAAGCGCGTCATCTGAGCCCGGGGAATCCAGGTTCTGGACGACGGAAAGAAAGCCTCGTGTCGTGATGATCCACATTCCTATTGCACCCTCGGCCCTTCCGGCGCTTCCTCGAACGCCCTTCGCCCCCCGAACTTCTTCTGCAGCGAGCCGCCGAGTTCGTCGGCAAGGCCGCCTACCTGCAGGCAAGCCCGCGTCACGTGCTCGGCCACGAACGGCGCCGAGAACATCTCCGTGGCGACGATGACCTTCCCATCCACTACGAAGAACCGCGCGAAGCGAATCTCGGCGTTCAGCTCGCTGAGGCGGTCCAGGAGCCGGTCGTCGGCCTCCACGTCCTCCAGCACCCGAGAGAACATCCTGACGCACAACGGATCGTCCAGCACGCGGACGAGCACGGCGGCGCTTCCGAATCGCAGAGAAAGGTCCCCGTCCTCGGAGAAGTCGAGATCCGCGTTTCCCGATCCTTCGCGGATCGCCTTCAAGACGAGCTTCCGGAGCCCCTCGATCGTGCCCTCGCGGGGCTTCTCGGGCGGCGGTGCGGACTCCTCGCGCTTCAGCCCGAGCGTCGGGACCAGGATCGTCCGCTGCTTCCTGTCGAACGCCTTGTACATGAGGTACCCCGGATGCGGGATCTCGAACACCTCGGTCAGCGCGCGCACGGCCATCCGGGCCGCGTCGGAGCACGGAACCGGCCGGTCGAAGTCCCGGAAGAAATTCGGCGAGCCGTCTGTCTGACGCCTGGCCAGAATCTCCTCACGCGTCCCCGTGGGAGACGACCAGCCGATCTTTCGCAGCCGCGCCGTCTGGCCGGAGCGCAGCGCGTGAGCCTCGTCGAGGTAGTTGTTGCCGACGCACTCGGCGCGGAGCCCGAACGAACCCTGCGCCGCGAACTGCACGTAGGCCCAGCCGCGCTTCGCCGAGACCACCAGATACTGGTCCTCTTCCAGCGCGTCGAGCGTCTCGGCGAGCTTCCTTTCGAAGGCAGGCCAGGCGCCGAGCGGCGCTTTCCTGCGGGGCGGGGACGGGAAATCGAGTCTTTTTCCAGTGAGAGCCATAAGACGTCCTTTCGGGGAAGCGAGAGCTCGTCGATCCATGGAGAAGATAGCGGCGGCGGACGGACAGCGAATGTCCGC
>JANMPW010000061.1:0-2122 GCA_031370065.1 Acidobacteriota bacterium | reverse complement strand
CGAGGCGATCGCCGAGGAGGCCCTGTCGCGCAACGTCGGGGCCCGGGGACTCAAGATCATCATCGAAGACCTGATGCTCGACGTGATGTACCAGGTCCCCTCCGACGACGACATCGAGGAGTGCGTCATCACCCGGGACGTCGTCAAACACCACACGAACCCGATCACCATCCTTCGCAAGGCGGGGTAGAATCGAGTTTCGGATTTCGGAATCCGAAAGTCGGACTTACCCTCGAATGGGAACTGAAACCAGATGAAAACGGATAGCGCCGGCCGCGGGTTGGAAAGCCTCCCGCTCGTCCCCCTCCGGGACATGGTGGTCTTTCCCCACATGATGCAGCCCTTCGTCGTGGGCCGCGAGTCTTCGATCCGCGCTCTCGAGGCGGCGCTGGCGACCCCGCTCAAGCGGCTGTTCCTCGCCGCGCAGAAGGATCCGCAGCTCGACGAGCCGAAGCCCGAGGACATCTACGAGGTCGGCGTCGTCGCAACGGTGGCGCAGTCCTTGAAGCTCCCTAATGGCCACATCAAGGTGATGGTCGAGGGCGTGCGGCGGGGCCGGATCATGGCCTTTGAGCGGCGGGGCGAATACCTGTCGGTCGGAGTCGACCTTTTGCCGATCCGGCCGTCGGACGTGGACAGCCTGCGGGACTACATGGCGAAGGTGCTCGCGCTGTTCGAGCAGTACGCCAAGCTCTCGCACCATCTCGCCTTCGAGGGCCTGGCCGCTTCGCTCAAGATCGACGATCCCGAGCGCTTCGCCGACACGCTGGCGGCGCACCTTTCCGTTGCAACCGCCGAGAAGCAGACGCTGCTCGAGGCGGAGTCTCCCTACGAGCGACTCCAGAAGCTCCAGGACCTGCTGGAGGTCGAGATTGACAAGGTCAACATCGACCGCCGGATCAACAACAAGGTCAAGAAGCAGATGGAGAAGGCCCAGAAGGAGTACTACCTCAACGAAAAGATCAAGGCGATTCACCAGGAGCTCGGCCGCAAGGACGACCGGACCGACGAGGTCGAAGAGCTCAAGAAGAAGATCGAGTCCTCCGGCATGCCCAAGGAAGTCCGCGAGAAGGCCGACCAGGAGCTACGGCGCCTGGAGGCAATGCCCCCCGTGTCGGCCGAGGCGACGGTCTCTCGCAACTACATTGAATGGCTGGTGGGCGTGCCCTGGAAGAAGGCTTCGCGCGAGTCGAGAGATCTCACGCGGGCCGAGCAGATCCTCAACGACGACCACTTCGGGCTCGAGAAGGTCAAGGAGCGGATCCTGGAGTTCCTGGCCGTCCGGCAGCTCGTGCAGAAGACGAAGGGCTCGATCATGTGTTTCGTCGGACCTCCGGGCGTCGGGAAGACGTCGCTCGCGAAGTCCATCGCGCGGTCCCTGAACCGCCAGTTCGTGCGCCTGTCGCTCGGCGGTGTGCGCGACGAAGCCGAGATCCGCGGCCACCGGCGCACCTACATCGGCGCCTTCCCCGGCCAGATCATCCAGATGATGAAGAAGGCGGGCGCGGTCAACCCCGTGTTCCTCCTCGACGAAGTGGACAAGATGTCCTCCGACTTCCGGGGCGACCCGGCGGCGGCGCTGCTCGAAGTGCTCGACCCCGAGCAGAACCACTCCTTCGTCGACCACTACCTGGACGTCGAGTACGACCTCTCGAAGGTCATGTTCATCGCCACGGCCAACATCGCCGACCCGATCCCGCCGGCGCTCAAGGACCGGATGGAGCTGATCCCGCTCTCCGGCTACACGCCCAACGAGAAGGTCGCGATCGCCCGCCAGTTCCTCGTGGCCAAGCAGCGCAAGGCGAACGGGCTCAACGAAGACCAGATTGAGATCAAGGACGACACCGTCCTGGGAGTCATCGAGCACTACACCCGGGAAGCGGGCGTGCGTAATCTCGAGCGCGAGATCGGCGGCCTGTGCCGCAAGGTCGCGCGCAAGATCGTGCAGAACAAGGTCGAGACCCCCGTCCGGGTGACGCCCGAGAACCTGAAGGATTTCCTTGGCAAGCCCCGGTTCCGCAAACGCCTCAAGGGCGAGGTGTCCGAGGTCGGCGTCGCCACGGGCCTGGCCTGGACCGAGGCGGGTGGCGAGATCCTGATGATCGAGACGAGCCTGCTCAAG
>JANMPW010000035.1:0-3799 GCA_031370065.1 Acidobacteriota bacterium | reverse complement strand
CCTGGAAGATGCCGATCTGGGCCTCGAGCTCCATGCGGATCTCCTCCGGCGGGATCCGCGCCGGCAGGTCTTCTCGCCGCCGGGGAAATCTCCCGTCCGGCGCCAGGGTCGGCACCGACCGGGCCGCCGCGGCCGGGCGGCCGCCTCCCGTCACCACGAAGTGGAGGCCGAGGGACATCCGCGATGCGCCCTCCGCCGCCGCCCGGACACCGCGCGCGGCCGACGGCTCGAGGGCCATCAGGGTCGCGGCGGTGACAATCCCGAGGGCATGCGCCTCGAGCGTGCCGGCGTTGACGCCGGGCGAGCGCCCGAAATCGTCCGCGTTGACGATCAGCTTCTTCACGTTCCTCGTCATTCTGCAACAGATTCGTCGGAGATAATCGCCGGAGCATGGCCACACGGGGGGTCCGGGGCGCCACGACGGCCGACTCGAACGACGCGACCGCGATCCTCGAGCGCACGCTCGAGCTTCTCGAGGTTCTCATCGAGCAGAACGGGATCCTCCCCGAGGACGTCGCCAGCGCGGTCTTCACCGTGACCGAGGACCTGGACGCGGAGTTCCCGGCGCTCGCGGTCCGCTCCCTCCCCGGTTGGGATGCGGTGCCCCTCTTGTGCGCCCGGGAGATCGCCGTGCCGGGCTCGCTCGGCCGCGGCATCCGCGCCCTGCTTCACTGGAACACGGAAAAGCCCCAGCACGAGATCCGGCACGCATTTCTGCGCGGAGCACGGGAGCTGCGTCCCGCCTGGGCGGTGCGCGTCCCGGGCGATGACGACACTCCGCCGGTCCGCCTGCCGGCCCGGGACCTCTCGCGGTGAGCCGGCCGGCCGTCGTCGGCCTCGGCCTGATCGGCGGGTCTTTTGCCCTGGCCGCAGGGGCGCGAGGCTACGACCGCGACGCCGGAGTCCGGGACCGCGCCCGTGCGCGGGGAATCGAGACCGCCGACTCGCTCGAGGAGGCCGTCGCGGGCGCTGACATCGTCGTGACCGCCGTCCCGACCGCATCGACGCCGGATCTCCTGCGCACGCTGTCGGCCATCGCTCCCGAGGCAGTGCTGACCGACACCGCCTCCCTCAAGAAACCGATGATCGAAGCGGCGCGGGCGCTGCCGTCCGGCACGCGATTCGTCGCGGGCCACCCGATGGCCGGCGCCCGCCGTCGCGGCATCGAGGCCGCCTCGCCCGAGATCTTCCGCGGCCGCCCCTGGGTCCTCGTGCGCACGGCGCGCAGCGACGACGACGCCATGGCCGCGGTCTCCGATCTCGTCCGCTCGATCGGCGCGCGCCCCGTGACGCTCGACGCGGACCACCACGACCGCCTGATGACATGGGTGAGCCATTTGCCCCACGCCGTGGCCACCGCGCTCGCCGCCGCCGCGGGCGCCGCAGCCGGCGACGACCTCGCGAAACTTGCGGGGCCCGGCCTGCTCGACACGACGCGGCTGGCGGGCCAGCCGGTTGCGCTCGCGCTCGAGCTCGCGCTCGCCGATCCCGAGGCCCTCGCCGGTGCGATCGACGCCGTCTCCACGGAGCTCGGGCGGCTCTCGACCGCGCTGCGCGGCGCGGACGCCGACGCCGTGCGCGCGTTCTTCGAAGAGGCCGAGACTGTCCGTCGCGCGCTCGAGGGCTAGCTAGCCCTCAGGCCCCGTCGCGCCGCATGCCGTGGCGGGCGACGAGGAACGCGGCGGCGGCAGTGCCGGAGACCAGCCCCACCACGGCGAAAGCGCCCAGGCGCATCCAGTCGGATGCCTGCGACGGCGCGAGAATCCGCCCGAGGGCGCCGGAATAGTCCACGCCGAGCTCCGGGTGCACGCGCGCCGCCTTCAACGCCGCCAAGAGCGCCGAGAGGCCGAGCGCGGCGGCAAAGCCCGCGATGGCCACGGCCGCGCTCGTCAGGACGAGTCGAGCCCGCGTGACGGGCCGTGCGGCGACCGCCTGGAGCTCGTCGAGCGCCGGTTCGCGGCCGCCGATCGGAGCGAACCGCTGGAGCAGAAGGAGCCCGGGAATCGAGGCGGCCGTACACATCAGATAGAAGGGCGTCCATCCGACCGCGTCGGCCGTGAAGCCGGCGATCGGCCCCGGCAGGATCCGGCCGACGGCGAAGATGCTCGAGAAGAGCGCGTACTGTGTCGCCGAGAACTGCTTCTGCGTCATTCGCAGGAGCATCACGCCGAAGGCCCCGGTGGCCATGCCCTGGCAGAAGTTCTCGACGAGCACGGCGAGGTACATCACGAGCCGGTGGTCCATCGGCTGGACGAGGCCGGCCGCCCCGCCGGCGCACGGAGCGCCCGGCGTCAACTGATCGATCGCGATGTAACCGAGGAATCCTACGGCCTGGATGAAGCCGAAGATCCAGAGGCACCGGGTGAGGCCGATCCGCTCGGTCGAGGCGCCGCCGAAAAAGGTTCCGGTGATCAGGCCCGTCAGGCCGATCGTCGCCGTGGCGATGCCGACGTCCTCCGGCACGAAGCACTTCTGGATGAGGAACGGGCGGGTCAGCGCGGTCGCGAGATTTTCGCCGAACTTGTAAAGGACGAGAAAGCCCAGGATCGCCACCGCATCGGAGCGCCGGAAGAGCTCGAGCAACGGATCGAAAACGGCCTGCCGCAGCGATCGCGGCGGCGGCGGCGCGGCGGCGGGCTCGGGCGACCGCAGGACCACGACGGCCATCGGCAGGAAGAGCAGCGCCAGCACGACGAAGACCGGCGGCCAACCGAGCCGCTGCCCGACGGTGATCGTGACCGCCCCGGACAGGAGCACGGCCGTGCGCGCCAGGGCGGAGCGCGCCCCGACCGCGATCCCCTGCTCCGAGCGTTCGAGCACCTCGACGGCGTACGCGTCGATCACGATGTCCTGGGACGCGGAGGCGAACGCGATGAAGAGGGCGAAAAGGGCGACCGTACCCACGTCGGCCGAGCCGCCAAGAGCGGCGAGCCCCAGGATCCCCACCGTCAGGAAAGCCTGGCAGATCAGGATCCACGCCCGCCGCCGGCCGACGCTCCCGAAGCGGGGGCCGTAGCGATCCATGAGCGGCGACCAGAGGAACTTGAAGCTCCACGGCGCCTGAGCGAGCGAGAAGAGACCGACCGTCTTGATGTCCACGCCCCGATAGGTCAAGAACGCCGGCAGCGCGATCCAGACGAGCCCGAGAGGGAGGCCCGAGGAGAACGACTGGAGCGTGACGGCGCCGATGCGGCGCGAGGAGGCGGCCGCCGTCAGGCTCGCCCACATCCCCACGCGCCCGCTCGTCGCCACCATCACGTCGCAGTCTACGATCCTTGACACGCGAAACGCGCCGGTGATCTTGTGTGGCCCATGCTGCACATTTTTGCCGCGCCGGCCCTCGCCGGCTTGCTCGCCCTGCCGGTTGCCTCCGGTTCGCCGGCCCTCGCTCCGGTCAACACGATCTACCCCGACCTCGAGGCCTTCTACATCGACTTGCACCAGACGCCCGAGCTCTCGACGCACGAGGAGAAGACCTCGGCCAAGCTCGCCGAGCGCCTGCGCAAGCTCGGCTACGATGTCACCGACCACGTCGGCGGCTTCGGCGTGGTGGCCGTGATGAAGAATGGCAAGGGCCCGACCGTTCTCATCCGCGCCGACATGGACGCGCTGCCGGTGGAGGAGAAGACGGGCCTGCCCTACGCGAGTAAGGTCACGGTCAAGAACGACGCCGGCGCCGTCGTGCCCGTCATGCACGCCTGCGGGCACGACGTCCACATGACCTCGCTGATCGGCGCGGCCGCCCTGCTCGCGAAGGCGAAGAGCCGCTGGAGGGGCACGCTCGTCCTCGTGGGACAAC
>JANMPW010000017.1:0-2681 GCA_031370065.1 Acidobacteriota bacterium | reverse complement strand
TCGGATCCTCGCGCACGATCCGCTCCGATGTGCGCCTGCTCTCGGCGACCAACGCCGACCTCGGCGCCGAGGTGGCCGCGGGGCGGTTCCGCCAGGACCTGCTCTTCCGCCTGAATACGATCGAGATCCGCGTGCCGGCGCTGCGCGAGCGGCGCGAAGACATTCCGCGCCTCGCGCAGCACTTTCTCGAGATCTACGCCCGCCGCTACCGCAAGGACCTCGACGGTTTCGAGAGCGCCGCGCTCGAAACGCTTCTGGCCCATCCGTGGCCGGGCAACGTCCGCGAGCTCGACCACGCGATCGAGCGCGCGGTGCTCATGGCGGCCGGCGACCGGATCCGGCCGGCGGATTTCGCCCTGCGCCGGGGTGGCGACGCGGGGCGCCTCGAGGAGCTCTCCCTCGAAGAGGTGGAGGGCTTGCTCGTGCGCAAGGCGATGGAGCGCTTCGGGGGCAACGTCAGCCAGGCCGCGAAAGCGCTCGGGATCTCCCGCAGCGCGCTCTACCGGCGGCTGGAAAAGCACGGATAGGCGACGCGATGAAGCCGCTGGCGCACGATCGGCGGATCGTCCTGCTGGCGCTCGGCGCCGCGCTTCCGGCCGTCGTCACGGCGCTCGGCATTCTCTGGACGGGCGACTACACCTCGAAGGTTCGCTGGACCCTGACCGCGGTGGTGGCGGTCGCGTGGCTCGCGTTCACGCAGGCGCTGCGCGAGCGGGTCGTCCGGCCGCTCCAGACTGTGTCGAACCTGCTGGCCGCGATGCGCGAGGAAGATTTTTCGATCCGAGCGCGCGGGGCGCGGAGGGACGACGCGCTCGGCGAAGTGCTGATCGAGGTCAACGCCCTCGCCGAGACCCTGCGCGAGCAGCGCCTCGGTGCGCTCGAGGCGACGGCCCTGCTCTCCCGGGTCATGGAGGAGATCGCGGTCGCGGTCTTCGCGTTCGACGACGAGGGCGCCCTCCAGCTCGTCAACCGATTCGGCGAACGGCTTCTCGGCCAGCCCGAGCCGCGCCTGCGCGGGCGCCGGGCGGAGGAGCTGGGCCTGGCGGCCTTCCTCGAGGACGGCGCTCCGCAGATCCTCGAGGCGGGGTTTCCCGGCGGCTCGGGCCGGTGGGAAATCCGCCGCAGCGCATTCCGACAAGGGGGCGCGCCGCATCGGTTGCTCGTCCTTGCCGATGTGAGCCGGCCGCTGCGGGAGGAGGAGCGCCAGGCGTGGCAGCGGCTCATCCGCGTTCTCGGGCACGAGTTGAACAACTCGCTGGCTCCGATCCAGTCAATCGCGGGCAGCCTGCAGAAGCTTTCCGCGGAGCCCGAGCCGCCCGCCGACTGGCGCGTGGACCTTCGCCAGGGCCTGTCGATCATCGCGTCTCGCGCGGAAGCCCTCTCCCGGTTCACGACCGCCTACGCGAAGCTCGCGCGCCTTCCACCGCCGCGCCTCGAGCCCGTGGCGGTGGACGTGCTCCTGCGCCGCGCGGCGAGCCTCGAGACGCGCCTCCCGGTCGGCGTGATCCCCGGGCCCGCCGTCACCGTCCAGGCCGATTCCGATCAGCTCGACCAGCTGCTGATCAACCTCGTGCGCAATGCCTCCGACGCCGCCCTCGAGACGCAGGGAGGCGTCGCCCTCGGCTGGAAGCGGGCCGGCGGGCGCCTCGAGATCTGGGTCGCGGATGACGGGCCGGGGCTTCCGAATACGACCAACCTCTTCGTTCCATTCTTCACGACGAAGCCGGGCGGATCCGGCATCGGGCTCGTGCTCTCGCGGCAGATCGCGGAAGCGCACGGCGGCACGCTGACGCTCGAGAACCGCCAGGGTCATCGCGGCTGCATCGCCTGGCTGCGGCTGCCGCTGTAGAGCGGGGTCAGGTCTGAAAACTTCGGAGTTCCATCCCGGGACCAAACTCCGAAGAATCCAGACCTGACCCCGATACTCCCGCGGTCGTTGATCACTTGGCGATCCCGCGCGCGTCCGCGAGAGCTTGGTGAACCTGGATTCCGGGAATCCGGGTAAAGTGCCGAAGATTCCCCGTCACAACCTCCAGCCCGTGAAGGATCGCCGTCGCGGCGATCTGCAGATCCGCATCGGCCAGGGTTCGTCCCCGAACTGAAAGCCCCGCCTGAATCTCACCAAAAACGCGCGCCGCCGCCACGTCGTACGGAAGGACGGTCAGGGCGGGCAAAACGAGCTTTTCGACGTTCTCCAGGTGCCTCTCGCGGTTGGGGGACCCGAAGGCTCCCTTGTAGAGCTCACCGATGACGACGGCGCTCGTGAACTGCTCCGCGCGGGGCACCTGCGAAAGCCAGCGCAGATACGCGGGGGCGGGCCGCGGCTTCAGGACCTCCGAAATCGCGTCCGTATCGAAGAGGTAAGCCACCCGGCCTCACTCAACCCCGGCCTTTCGCCTTGGCCCGGTTCTCCTCACGCGGCCCACCGCGCGAACCAATTCATCGGAACCCTTCCACCCTCCCGCAATGCCAGCCAGACCCTTCTCCGGTCCCGCTGCCCGGAGCCGCTCGAGCTGCTCGAGCTCGGCTGCCGATACCAGGGCCGCAACCGGCTTGCCGTGGCGCGTGATCAAAACCGAATCACCTCTTTCGGCGGACCGGAGACAGTCGGCAAACTGCGCCTTCACCTGAGCCGCGGACACGCGCTTGGACATCTTCACATCCTCTCGAAGAACGGGTCA
>JANMPW010000739.1:0-5054 GCA_031370065.1 Acidobacteriota bacterium | reverse complement strand
GACGGGCCGGCGCGCGAGATCGTGGGCCTCGAGCTCCACTGGAACGCGGTCGAGGCGATCTACGAGAAGCTGAACCTCGCGCCGCAGATCCCGGCGACGGCTTCCCGCGTGTCGGTCCCCGTGTACCGCGAGGGCGAGCAGGTCGGCAAGGCGACTTCGACGACGTGGTCGCCGACGCTCAAGAAGATGATCGCGCTGGCGACCGTCGCGCGGGGCGCCAACGCCCTCGGGTCGAAGCTCGAGATGGAGATCACGGTCGAAGCGGTGCGCCACCGGGTGCCGGCGACTGTGGTCAAGATGCCGTTCTTCAACCCTCCACGCAAGACCGCGACACCAGTCGTTTAGAACCGGAACGGCGGCCCGACTCGGGAGGTCTCATGGAAGCTTCGGTCAAAGAGATCCTCGACTCCTACGACGCGAAGGCCCCTCTCGAAGAGGCCTGGACGATCCCGGCGCCCTGGTACGTGGACGAGCGGGTGGCAGAGCTCGAGCGCCGGACGGTCTTTTCGCGCACCTGGCAGATGGCCGGGCGCCTCGATCAGCTCTCGGAGCCCGGCAGTTACATCACGACCGTTCTGGCGGGCGAGCCGATTGTTGTCGTGCGCGGGGAGGACGGCGTGATCCGCGGCTTCTTCAACGTCTGTCGGCACCACGCGGCCTCCGTCATGACGGAGCCCGACGGCAAGGCGCCTCTCCTGCGCTGCCCGTACCACGGCTGGACCTATTCGCTCGCCGGCGAGCTGAAGGGCACTCCCGATTTCGCGGGTGTCTGCGGTTTCGACAAGGCCAAGAACGGCCTCGTGCCGGTCGAGACGGCGACCTGGGAGAAGTTCGTGTTCGTGCGCCTCGTGCCGGGTGGCCCGTCGCTCGAACAGTCGCTCGGCCCCCTCGTCGGGCAGTTCGCCAGGCTCGATCTTGCCCGGTTCCAGTTCGTCGAGCGCCGCCGCTGGACCTTCGAGTGCAACTGGAAGGTGTTCGTCGACAACTACCTCGACGGCGGCTACCACGTGCCGCACCTGCACAAGAGCCTGTCCTCGGTGCTCGACTACAGCCAGTACATGATCGAGACGGGCGACACCTGGTGCCTGCAGTGGAGCCCGATCGACCACACCAACGCGGAGGGCGACGTGGCGGCCGTGCGCGGCGGCGACAAGGCGCTCTACTACTGGCTCTATCCGAACTTCATGGTCAACTGGTACGAGGGCGTCATGGACACGAACCTCGTACGCCCGCTCGGCGCCGGCAAGGCCGAGGTCATCTTTGATTTCTACTTCACCGAAGTCTCGACCCCCGAGGCGCTCGCCAGGTGCAGGGCCTCGATCGACGTCGGCAACCGCGTACAGGACGAGGACCTCGCGATCTGCGACTCCGTGCAGCGGGGCTTGGGCTCGCGCGCGTACCGCGCCGGACGCCTCTCGGTGCGCCGCGAGGGCGGCGAGCACCTCTTCCACCGCATGCTCGCCGGGGAGTTGAAGGCGGGCCTCGGCACGGCGTAGCAGCCCGGGTCGCCGCTCGGCCCGCCGCTCTTCTCTTTTCTAGTTCCCCTGCCTCCAGAGCGCGAGCTCTTCCTCGATCTTTCGATCGACCCCGTCGATCGGCAGCGGGCGGCTGACCCAGTACCCCTGCATCTCGTCGCACCCGTACTTCTGGAGGAACTGGAACTGTTCCCGCGTCTCGACGCCTTCGGCGATGACGCCGAGCTTCGAGCCGTGGGCCATTTCGACGATCGCGCGCACGATGCCGGCATCGGCGGGGTTGGCGGCCAGGTCGGTCACGAAGGAACGGTCGATCTTCAGCGACGTGATCGGGAAGGTCTTGAGGTAGGTCATCGAGGAGTAGCCCGTCCCGAAGTCGTCGATCGCGATTCCCACGCCCATGCTGCGCAACAGGTTCAGGTTGGCGACGACGATCTCCGCCCCTTCCATCGCGATCGACTCGGTGATCTCGACCTCGAGGTGACTTGGCTCGAGGCCCGCGTCCGAGAGCGCGCGCTCGACCGTATGGACGAGGTTGCGTTCCCGGAACTGCCGGGCCGAAAAGTTCACGGAGATGCGCAGGGCGAGGCCGGTGGCATGCCAGGCCTTCAACTGGCTGGTGGCCGCCCGCAGCACCCAGTCCCCGAGGGGCAGGATCAGGCCGGACTCTTCCGCCACCGGGATGAACGTCGCGGGCGGCAGGAAACCTTTCTGCGGATGCTGCCAGCGCACGAGGGCCTCGAGGCCGACCATCCGGCCCGTGCTGATGCTGACGAGCGGCTGGTAGTGCAGCACCAGCTCGTCGCGGTCGAGCGCGAGCCGCAGGCCGCTCTGGAGCTCGAGCCGCTCGACGGCCATCGCGGTCAGCTCGGGCGTGCAGAGCTCGAAGTTGTTCCCGCCGAGGTCCTTGGCGCGGTACATCGCGGTGTCCGCGTTGCGCAGCAGCGATTCCGCGTCCTGCCCGTCGTCGGGGTACGTCGCGACGCCGACGCTCGCCGTGACCTGAAGCGTGCGCTCGTCGATCTCGACGGGGTGGCTCGCGAGCGCCAGCAACTTCTGCGCGAAGCGGGACAGGTCCTCTCCCTGCCGCAGGTCCGGCACGAGGATGAGGAACTCGTCAGCGCCGATGCGGGCGATCGTGTCGACCTCCCGCACGCCGCGGGTCAGGCGCAGGGCGAGCGACTGCAGCAGCCGGTCGCCGACGCTGTGGCCCCAGTTGTCGTTGACGAACTTGAACGCGTCGAGGTCCAGGTGCACGACCGCGAGCTTGCGTCCGTACCGGCGCGACTGCGCGAGCTCGGTCTCGAGCCGTTCCATGAAGCGGACGCGGTTGGGCAGGCGCGTCAGCGCGTCGACGAAGGCCCGTTCGGCGACCTGAGCCTCGGCGCGCTTGCGGTCCGTGACGTCTACGAGCGAGCCGATGAGCGCGGCCCGGCCGTCGATCTCCGTCGTGGACTCGTGGACTTCGACGTCGATGAGCTCTCCGTCCTTCCGGATCACCTTGAAGGTGTACGGACCCGCGACCCGGCCGGCCAGTCCGTCCCGGATCCGGCCGAGCACGGCCGGCCGGTCGCTCTCGACCACGAGCGTTGCGACCTCCGAACCGACGAGCTCCGGCGGCGAGTAACCGAGGATCTCCGCGAGCTTCGGGTTCGCGTACCGGTATCGTCCCTCCTGGATCAGGTAGGTGCCGAGCGGGAACTGCTCGACCAGGCGGCGGAACTCCGGCTCGCCGGACGGCGCCCCGGCTGCGGGCTCGGCCGGCGCCACCCGTGCGAGGACCTCGTTGGCGCCGAGGCGGATGTCGAACTGCCTTCCCGCCTCGCGCGCGAGCTCTTCGAGCGACGCCAGTTGCGGCGGTTCGAGCTCGCGCGGGGCAACGTCCAGGACGGAGAGCGTTCCGATCGCTCCGGCCCGCGCCGTGAGGATGGGAACGCCCGCGAAGAAGCGGATGCCCCGGGGATCCCCCGTCCCGGCGGCGAATCGTTCGTCCCGCCGGAGATCCGGAAGCACGAAGGGGCCGCGAAGCCGGATGGTCTCCGAGCAGAGGGCGATGGCGCGCGGCGTCTCCGCCGGGCTCACGCCGCCCCGGGACTTGAACCAGTGGTGGCCCTCCTCCACGAGGCTCAGTGCCGCAGCCGGGGTCCCGCACGCTTGCGCCGCCTGGCGCGTGATCTCGTCGAACAATGCTTCCGCCAGGGCCACGAGGGTCCCGGCGCGATCCGGGGCCGCGGGCCGCGAGACTCTGCCGGTTTGGTTCGGCGAACTCATTTAAAAATAGGCTGTTGAGAGCCCAGTCATTGTAACAGGAGCGACCCCGACTCGGTCGCGGCGCGGCTACTTGCGATCGACCGCGTCATCTCCTCGAGGCGCAGGCGGTCGAGCTTGTCCATCGGAAGGGCAACGAAGAGCTGCGGGCGGCGGTGGATCTCGCCGGGCGGGCGCCCCGCGGATTTACGAGGGTTACGGGGTGGAGGCGTTGCTTCGAATCTCCCTCCTGCTCCCTTCTCCTACCCCTTGCCGATGCGTTTCGTCATCTCCTCGAGCCTGAGCCGGTCAAGTGACGCGATTGGAAGCCAGGTGAACAACCCGAGGCGCCGATAGATTTCGACGGCGACCTTCTTGATCACATTCCGCTTCTCCTCGTCGGTGCCCTCGACGGCGTCCGGATCCTGCGATCCCCAATGAGCCACGATGGGTTGACCGGGCCAGACGGGACACGTCTCCCGCGCGTTGTCACAGACGGTGATCACGAAGTCGAACGTGATGTCGCGGTACTCGTCCCATGACTTGCTCCGCGCCCCGCTCGCGTCGATGTGGTAGCCGTCCTTGAGAAGTTCGAACGTAGGGGTCGACCCCGCGGATCGGCTCCCGCGCTGAAAGTCTCGAAGTGGACCGGGTCCAGGCGCCGAAGAAAGTACTCGGCGAGAATGCTGCGGGCGGAATTGCCCGTACAGAGGAACAGGATCTTGAACTTCTTCGCCGGCAAGGGGTCGGTCATGGTGCCTCCTCAAGCTTTCGGAAAGTCGAGTAAGAGGGAGGGCAGGCGGCGGCTAATCTCGTCGCGCACCTCGCGGCATTGCGTCATGCGCTCCTCGTCCGACCCTGCGGCTGCGGCCGGGTCCGGGAGCGGCCAATGGATGCGGCGGGCCCTGCCGAGGAAGACCGGGCACACCTCGTCCGCGCAAAGGGTCACGACGAGGTCCACCGTGTCTGGATCGATGGCATCGACCGATTTCGAGCGCTGCTGGGAAATGTCGATGCCGAGCTCCGCGAGGGCCCTGAGTGCGAGCGGGTTCACGGCCGCGGGGTGCGAGCCCGCACTCTGTACCGGGATCCGATCGTCAAACGCCGCTCTCGCTAGACCCTCTGCCATCTGGCTACGGGCGGAGTTCGCAACGCAGAGGAAAAGGACACCCTTCTTCATCCGAGCCCGGGGAGCTTGCGGAGGTCCTTGTCCTTCGTCACTTCGCGTCCCGGACCGGGAGACGGATTCCAAGGCGCGAGAGATCGAGGTCGACGCGACAGAGCTCTTCGAGGGGCACCTTGCGCAGCTCTTTCAGAAGCGCTCGGTCCTGC
>JANMPW010000689.1:0-1818 GCA_031370065.1 Acidobacteriota bacterium | reverse complement strand
CTCGGCCCGCGAGGGGCCCTGGGCGGCCAGAAATCCCGCCGAAAGCCAGCCGAGCAGACAGAGGCCTGCAAGACAGCGCATCTACTCGCCCAGGATCTTGATCCGCCTGGTGACCCGCTTGCGGGCGAGGCCGAACTCCTCGACGGCGTATTTCTCGATGTGCTTCATGGCCTCGTGGACGGAATCGGTCACGAGCAGGAGGCGCAGGTCTTCCCGGTCGACCGTGCCGGCCGCGACCATCTTCTCGAGAAGATCCGTCAGGGATTTCCAGTACTCCCAGCCCATCAGGACGAGCGGGAAGTCGGCGATCTTTTTCGTCTGGATGAGGGTCAGCGCCTCAAAGAGCTCGTCCATCGTGCCGACGCCGCCCGGCATGACGACAAAAGCGTAGGAGTACTTGATGAGCATCACCTTGCGCACGAAAAAGTACCGGAAGGTGACGGCGCGGCCGACGTAAGGATTGAGTCCCTGTTCCACGGGCAGAGCGATGTTGCAGCCGACCGAGACGCCTCCCTGGTCTCTGGCGCCCCTGTTGGCGGCCTCCATGATCCCCGGGCCGCCGCCGGTCATCACGGTGAAGCCCATGCGCGCCAGGCGCCCGCCCACTTCCCGCGCCATCGCGTAGTAAGGATGGTCCTCGGAAAAACGTGCCGACCCGAAAACCGTTACACAAGGACCGACGAATTGGAGAGTGCGGAAGCCGCGGATGAAATCCGCCGCAATCCGCAGAACGGTGCGGAATTCCTGGAGGCGGGAGCGGGGCCCCGCAAGAAATTGCCGCTCGGGCGGCTTGCGCTCGGCCGTCAGGCCTCCGGCCCGCGGGCGACGGAGAGACGGGCAACCGCGAGCTCGGCCCGCGTGCGGGCGGCATTGAGCGTCTCGGCGCTGGCCGTCTTCATCTCCTCTTCGGCTTTCGCTTTATCCCGGTCGGCCGCCGCCGCGTCGATCTCGGAACGCCGTTCGGCGAGACCCGCCAGCACCGTGACGACGTCGTTTGACACCTCGGCGAAACCGCCGTCGAGCGCAAACGCCTCGCCCTCCCCGGCGTTGCGGTACGACACCACTCCGGTCTTCAAGAGCGTGATGAGCGCCGCGTGGCCCGGCAGGATGCCGAGGTAGCCCATCTCGCCGGGCAGCGTCACGTCGTCCGCCTCGGCGTCCACGACCTTCTTCTCGGCCGTGACGACGAGGAGCTTCAACTTTCCGGCCATGGTTCGC
The DNA here is from genome assembly GCA_031370065.1 of Acidobacteriota bacterium. Taxonomy (GTDB): domain Bacteria; phylum Acidobacteriota; class Thermoanaerobaculia; order UBA5066; family Gp7-AA6; genus DAHUXD01. The sequence continues at coordinate 600 of JANMPW010000689.1, read as the reverse complement.
TCAGGCCGCCTTCGCCATCTGCGCGGCCTTCTCGCGCGCTTCTTCGATCGTGCCGACCATCCAGAAGGCCTGCTCGGGCATGTCGTCGCACTTGCCGTCCACGATCTCGCGGAAGCCCTTGATCGTGTCGGCGACCTTGACGTAGCGGCCCTCGAGGCCCGTGAACTGCGCCGCGACGAAAAAGGGCTGCGAGAGGAACCGCTGGATCTTGCGGGCGCGGGAGACGATCAGCTTGTCCTCTTCGGAGAGCTCGTCGATGCCGAGGATGGCGATGATGTCCTGCAGATCCTTGTAGCGCTGCAGGATCTGCTTCACCTGCCGGGCGACATTGTAATGCTCGTCGCCGATGATCCGCGCGTCGAGAATGCGCGACGTCGAGGCCAGCGGATCGACCGCCGGGTAGATGCCGAGTTCGACGATGGCGCGCGACAGGTTGGTGGTGGCGTCGAGATGCGCGAAGGTGGTGGCCGGCGCCGGGTCGGTGTAGTCGTCGGCCGGCACGTAGATGGCCTGCACCGACGTAATCGAGCCTTTCTTCGTCGAAGTGATGCGTTCCTGCAATTCGCCCATTTCGGTCGCCAGATTCGGCTGGTAACCGAC
>JANMPW010000687.1:0-4679 GCA_031370065.1 Acidobacteriota bacterium | reverse complement strand
AAGGACCTTCACGGCGACCGTGCGCTCGAGCCGCGTGTCGCGCGCCTTGTAAACCTCACCCATCCCGCCCGCGCCGATCGGCGCGAGGATCTCGTAGGGTCCCAGGCGTGTGCCGGCCGCGAGTGTCACGGGAGCTTCACTTTCTGAGCCCGGCGAACCAGTTCAGGACGATGGTCGTCGGAGTGATCGAGTCTCGGCCGAGCGGCGCGACGACCAGGAATCGTTGGCCGTCGGCCGCAGGAAGGTACTTGTTGCGCGGGTTGCCCGGTCGGATGCGGATGGGAAAGAGAGGCTGCGGGATGCCCGCCTGGAAGTCGCCTCCGCCCCGGATCTCGACGGCCATGAGCTTCTGGTCGGGGGAACGATAGAAGAGTTCCTTGCCATCGCCTCTCCAACTCGGATCGACGCCTCCCGCGCTCGACACCTGCCACTTGCCGCCGACCGAAGGAAAGGTCTGGACATAGATCTCCGCCCGGCCGGACTCCGTCGATGAGTACGCGACGAAGCGCCCGTCGGGCGAAAACACCGGTTGGATCTCGAGGAAGGGGCCCACGATGATCGGAATCGGCTTGCGGTCGCCGAAGGTTGGCAGCGCCCAGATGTCCCAGAACGATTTCGCGTTCTGTGTCGAGTAGCCGATGTATCGCCCGTCGCGGGTCCAGCCCGAAGCGAACTTGAACTCGTCGCTGTGGAGGAGGAGCTTTTCCTCGCCCGGGCCTCTCGTGGACTTTTCGTAGAGATCGGTGGTCCCGCCGCGGTCGGAACTGAAGACGATCGCCGCGCCGTCGGGAGACCACAAGGGCCTGTAGTTGTTGCCTGCACCGAGGCTGAAGCGCGAGTTGACTCCCCGCGCGAGGTCCCGGATCCAGATGTCGTTCTTGCCGCTCCGGGAATCCGTGAGGTTGAAGGCCAACCGATCGCCTGCCGGGGAAAGGGCCGGGTTTCCGTAGTCACCGGGTTCCCCCAGGGTGTCGAGCTCCCGGCCGGCGCGGTCCCTCCAGAGCAGGCGGCCGCCCGACTCTCCGGTGCGGTAGGCCAGCACCCCGTTGCGCGAGACCGAAAAGCGCGCCAGCCCCACGTTGTCCGTTCCAATCTTCTCTGCCAGGGGAATCGGCTCGCCCGTCAGCTTCAAGGCCTTCGGGTCGAAGGGCTGGGCAACGAGCGTCTTTTCTCGGACGAAGAGAAGGTAGCCCGGGGGCGCGTAGGTCACGAGCGTCTGGGCCGGGGCGAGCATCTTGCGCTCGTTCGAGTCGAGCGAGCCGATCCAGTAGGCGCTGTCCTCGGGCTTCTCGCCGTTTACCAGATAGAGGAAGTGCCGACCGTCGGGAAGAAACTCCGGCCACCCGACCGACGTTTCCTTGCGGGCCGCGTCGAGCTTGACGGCCGCGACCTTCGCTCCCCCTGCCGCTGCGACGCGATAGATGGGATCCGTGCCCGTGCCGTCGAACAGGATCACGCCTTCCGGGCTCCAGCTGCCGTCGGATCCTCCGGGCGCGTCGCAGATCTTGGTGGGAGGCCCTCCCGTGACGTCGATCTTCTTGAGCATGCCGTCGGCCATGAATCCCAGGAACCGGCTGTCGGGCGACCAGAAGGGGCGAACCCCTCCCTCCGTGCCCGGAAGAGGCTGCGGAACGAGCGCGTTCAAAGGCCGTGCCCAGATTCGGGCCCTTCCCTCCGTGTCGGTGCCGTCGAAAGCCAGGGTGCGCCCGTCGGGCGAGATGCGCGGCACGTCGATCGTCGTGATCTCCGCGGGCGTCGCGATCTCGAACCGCATGATCTGCGGCGGCTTCGGCGCGCGGCGGATGAAACCGTAGCCGAGGCCCGAGGCGGCGAGCAGGGCTGCGGCCGCGGCGGCCCATGCGAGTTTTTCCCGGTTCTTCCTCCGCGCGACGACCGGCGCCGGCACACCGGCCTGAGACCCGCCCTCGGCGATCCACTGGAGCTGCAGCATTACGTCGTGCGCCGTGCTCCAACGGTGCTCCGGCTCCTTGGCGAGGCAGCCCTTGACGATGCGGTCGAGGGAGGCCGGGATCATGGGCTGGATCGACGAGATCGGCGGCGGGTCGGAGTTCATGATCGAGCCGATCAGGCTCGCCTGGCTCTTGCCCGTGAAGGCCTTCTGCCCGGTCAGCATCTCGTAGAGCACGCAACCGAAGGCGAAGATGTCGCTGCGCGCATCCGCCTCGCCGCCCTCGAGCTGCTCGGGCGCCATGTACTGGAAGGTGCCGAGGATCGTGCCGCGCGTTGTCAGCGGCTGGCTCTCCTGCAGCGCCGTCGGCAGGCTCGTGGCCTGCGAAACGTCGCCCTTGTCCGGAACTGCGAGCTTCGCAAGGCCGAAATCGAGCAGCTTCACGCCCGACTTCGTCAGCATGACGTTGCCGGGCTTCAGGTCCCGGTGGACGATCCCGCTGCGATGCGCGGCATCCAGAGCGCCCGCGATCTCGATGCCGATCCGCAGGGCCTGGTCGATCGGCAGGGCGCCCTTGCCCAGGCGATCCGCGAGCGTTTCGCCTTCGAGAAACTCCATGACGAGGTAGTCGATCCCGTCCTGGTGCCCCACGTCATGAAGCGTGCAGATGTGGGGATGCGAGAGCTGCGAAATCGTCTTCGCCTCGCGCTCGAGGCGCTGCCGCAGCTCCGCCGACGAGGACATGTGCGCTGGCAGCACCTTGACCGCGACGTCGCGGCCGAGGCGCGTGTCCTTCGCCCGGTAGACCTCTCCCATCCCCCCCGCGCCGATGGGCGCGAGGATCTCGTAGGGGCCGAGCCGAGTTCCGGCAGCGAGCGTCATTTCCCGAGGCCCGCGAACCAGTTCAGGACGACCGTCGTCGGCGTCATCGACTCGCGGCCGAGCGGCGCGACGAACAGAAAGCGCTGGCCGTCGGGCGCGGGCAGGAACTTGTTGCGCGCGTTGCCGATGTGAACGCGCCCCTGGAAGAGTGCCTGCGGAATGCCGGCCTGCAACGTGTCGCCGCCTCGAATCTCGACGGCCATGAGCTTCTGGTCGAGACCCCGGTAATAGAGCTCCTTGCCGTCGGGGAGCCAGTGCGGGTCGGTTCCCCCGGTCGTCGAAATCTGCCACTTGCCGCCCGGCCCCGGGAAGCTCTGTGCGTAAATCTCGGGACGGCCCGACTCGTTCGACTGGTACACGAGGAACCGCCCGTCGGGCGAGAACGTCGGGACGGTCTCGTTGAACGAGGCAGCGGCAAAAGGGACCGGCTTGCCGTCGCCGACCGTCGGGAGAATGAAGATGTCCCAACCCGTCTTCGGGTTGCGACTCTGGTACGCGAGGAACCGGCCGTCGGAAGAAAAGCTGACCGGGATCGTGAGGACTTCGGTCTTCAGCAGCAGCTTCTCGTCGCCCTGTCCACCCGCCGGCTTCTCGTAAAGGCCGGGGCTCCCCTCCCGATCCGAGTAGAACACGATCGTGTCGCCGCGGGGAGACCAGAGGGGGGCAAAGGCGTTCCCCGGCGCAAACGTGAACCGCGAGTTCGCTCCGCGGGCGAGATCACGGATCCAGACGTCGTCCTTGCCCGCGCGAGCGTCCCTGAGGTCGAACGCGAGGCGGTCGCCGGTGGAAGAAAGGCTCGGTTCCCCGTACTCGCCGGGATCGCCGAGGTCGCCGAGCTCCTTTCCGGTTCGATCGGTCCAGAGCATCCGGTTTCCCGACTCCCCCGTGCGGTAAGCGAGCACGCCGTCGCGCGACACGGAGAACCGCGCGAGCCCGACGGAGTCGGTCCCGATCTGCTCCGCGAGTGGAACCGGCTCGCCCGTCGTCTTCATGGCTTTCGCGTCGAACGCCTGTGCGACGAGCGTGCGGTCGCGCACGAACAGCAGATAGCCCTGCGGCGCGTAGGTCAACATCGTCTGCGCCGGAGCGAACGGCTTGGACTCCTGGGAGTCGAGCGATCCGATCCGATAGGCACTGTCGTCCACCCTCTGGTTGATCGACATGTACATGAAATGGCGGCCATCGGGAAGAAACTCGGGCCAGCCGATCTGCACTTCCTTGCGCGCGGCGTCTTGCTTGACCGCGATCGCGGGCGTGCCTCCCGCGGCGGAGACGCGCTGGATCGGGTCGCTGGCCGTGCCGTCGAAGAGGATCACGCCTTCCGGGCTCCAGCTTCCGTCCGATCCGGTCGGAGCGTCGCAGATCTTCGTGGGCGGCCCGCCCGCGACGTCGATCTTCTTGAGCTTTCCGCCGGAGAAGAAAGCCAGGAATCGGCTGTCGGGCGACCAGAAGGGGCGCGTGGTCCCCTCCGTCCCCGCCAGCGGCTGGGCGACGAGCGCGTTCAAGGGCCGGATCCAGATCTGGGTCTTCCCTTCCGAATCGGTGGCGTTGAACGCCAGGGTTTGCCCGTCGGGAGAGATGCGCGGCATGTCGATCGAGATGAGTTTCGGGGGAATCGCCACCTCGAACCGCACGACGCGCGGCGGCCTGGGTGCGCGGCGCAGGTAACCGTAAGTAGCGGAAGCTGCCGCGAGGATGGCGATCGCGGCCACGGCCCACGCGAGCTTCTCCCGGCTCCTGCGGCGCGCGGCGACGGGCGCCGGCAGCCCCACCTGCGATCCCCCCTCCGCGATCCACTGGAGCTGGAGCTTGACGTCGTGCGCGGTCTGGAAACGGTCCTCGGGGTCCTTGGCGAGGCAGGTCTTGACGACGCGGTTTAAGGCCGGCG
>JANMPW010000675.1:0-2537 GCA_031370065.1 Acidobacteriota bacterium | reverse complement strand
GAGCGGCAAGCCCGAGCTCGCCCTGACGTATCGCTCGCCAGTCACCGCCACGGTCCTACAGAAAATGGCCGTCCAGGGACAGTACGTGACCGAGGGAACCGAGCTGTATCTGCTCGCGGACCTCTCGAGCGTCTGGCTCGTGGCGCAAGTCTACGAGTTCGAGCTCGCGCGGCTCTCCGTCGGGCAGCCGGCAGAAGCCACGGTGTCCGGGCTTCCCGGCGAGACTCTTCGCGGCCGAATCGGCTTCATCGAACCGGTACTGGACAGAGACACGCGTTCGGCCCGCGTGCGCATCGTGTTGCCGAACCCGCGGGGGACGCTCAAGCCTGGCATGTTCGGCAATGCGATCATCCGGCTTCCCGCCGCACCTCGCCTCGTCGTGCCCCGAAGCGCCCTCATCGACACAGGGACGCGCCGCGTCGTTTACGTCGAGACCTCTCCGAACTCCTTCGCGGCACGCAACGTCACAGCCGGCTCGGTTGCCGGAGATCGGGTCGAGATTCTCGACGGCTTGAAGGAAGGAGAACGGGTCGTCGCGCAGGCCAACTTCTTCATCGACTCGCAGGCCCAGCTCGCCGGCGGCGCGTCGGTCCAGTGGAGCGGGGCCCTCGACGTCAAAGCAACCCCAACAGAGCCGAAGCCATGATCAGCCGAATCATCGACTTCTCGCTCAACAACCGATTCTTCGTTCTGGGGTTGACGCTTCTGCTGGCGGCGGCGGGCATCCACGCCGTCCGGACGAATCCACTCGACGCGATCCCGGACATCTCGGAAACGCAGATCATCGTATTCGCCGACTGGCCCGGCCGCTCTCCCCAGGAGGTCGAGGACCAGGTCACCTACCCGATGGTCGTCAACCTTCAGGGTCTGGCGGGAGTCAAGGCCGTTCGCTCGTCCTCGGCCTTCGGCTTCTCGATGATCAACGTGATCTTCCAGGACCGTACCGATCTCTATTTCGCCCGCACCCGGATTCTCGAGCGAATGAACCTGATCTCTTCGCTCCTGCCCCGCGGTGTAACGCCGATCCTCGGCCCGGACGCCTCCGCCGTCGGCCAGGTTTTCTGGTACACCGTCGAGGGCGAGGGCAAGGACCTCGGAACGCTGCGCGCGTGATCCAGGACTGGTTCGTCCGATATCAGCTCAACTCCGTCCCCGGCGTGGCCGAAGTCGCCTCGATCGGGGGGTTCGTCCGCCAGTATCAGATCGACGTGGACCCCAACAAGCTCGCGGCCTACGGTCTCTCGATTCGGGACGTGATCGAGGCCGTGCAGAGAAGCAACAGCAACGTCGGCGGCAAGGTGCTGGAGCAGGGGGGAATCGAGTACGTGGTGCGAGGCCTGGGCCTCATCCACGACGTCGCCGACGTCGAGCGCACGGTCATCACCTCGCGCGGCGGTGTGCCGGTGTACGTCTCCAACCTCGGGAGCGTTTCGCTCGGACCGGAGTTTCGCCGCGGGGCGCTCGAGAAGAACGGCAAGGAGGTCGTCGGCGGCGTCGTCACGATGCGTTACGGCGAGAGTGCCCCCGAGATCATCGCGCGCGTCAAGGAGAAGATCGCCGAGTTGCAGAAGGGGCTGCCCCCGGGAGTAAAACTCATCCCCTTCTACGACCGGTCGGCACTGATCGCGCGCGCGGTGGGGACTCTCCAGAGAGCTCTCTTCGAGGAGATCGCCCTGGTGACGCTGGCGCACATCGTGTTCCTCTTGCACTTCCGGTCGATCTTGATCGTAACGCTGCCTCTGCCGCTGGCGATCCTGACCTCTTTCCTCCTCATGAAGGTCTTCGGAATCACTTCGAACATCATGTCGCTCGGGGGCATTGCGATTGCCATCGGAGTACTCGTCGATGCCGGCATCGTCATAACTGAAAACGTCTTCCGCCACTACGAGACGGAGGCCGGGAAGAAGCCCATCCTCGAAATCGTGCGTGAGGCCTCGCGGCAGATCGGACGGCCGATCTTCTTCTCCATGGTCATAATCCTGCTGGCGTTTCTCCCCGTGTTCTCGCTCACGGGCGAGGAGGGAAAGCTCTTTCATCCACTCGCCTTCACGAAGACCTTCGCCATGATCGGAGCGACCGTTCTGTCCGTCACGCTCGTTCCCGTGCTCGCCTCTTTCCTCGTGCGCGGACGTGTACACCGGGAGGACGAGAACCCGGTGATGCGCGTCGCCCGAAGGCTCTACAAACCAGTCCTCGCCGGAGCCCTGCGCCATAAGATTCTGACGCTGGCGATCGCGGTGACGCTGTTTGTGACGAGCCTGGTTTTGGTCGCGGGAGCCGGCGTGCTCCTTTCGCCGCTCGCCTCGCCCATCGGCGTCGCCGCATCGCTCACGGGCCGTGCTCCGCTCAAGTCGTTGGCCGACCGGCTCTCCGGCGCGCAGAGCTGGTTGAACGAACACGTCGCGCCGGGCGTCGGCAAGGAGTTCATGCCTCCTCTGGACGAGGGAACGCTGATGTTCATGCCGGTGACCTCCAACCAGGTCTCTCTCACTGGGGCTGTCGAGATCATGAAGAAGCAGGACGAGGTGCTGCGTCGG
>JANMPW010000641.1:0-2685 GCA_031370065.1 Acidobacteriota bacterium | reverse complement strand
AGGCCACGCACTTCATCGTTCCGTCCTCGCGGGTCTTCAGGATGTGCTTGCCGCGGAAGCGGTCCGAGTATTTACGCTTCTGCTCGGGATACAGGATCGTCGGCATGCCCTTCATGTTGGCGAGGTTGCGCAAAAGATGCCCCAGGGTGACGGCCATGCCTCGCACGATCTCGGGCAGGTAGAGCTTCTGCAGGAGCGTCAGCTTGCTCGGGACCCGCCGGCCCACGTCGATCACGCCGCCGCTCATCGGTCGAGCTCTCCCGCGATGACGTTCAGCGTACCCAGTGTGGCGATGGCGTCGGACACCGTGCCACCGACCACGATCTGCTCGAACGCGGCCATGTTCGGGAAGCACGGCGGCCGGACCTTCAGCCGATAGGGGCCGCCCCGCCCGTCGGAAATCGCGTAGTAACCGAGCTCGCCGTTGCTGCCCTCGATCCACTCGTACCGCTCGCCCGCCGGAACCCGGATGCCCTCCATGGTGAGCTTGAAGGGGTAGATGAGCGACTCCATGTCGTGGTACACGGCGTCCTTCGGGGGCAGGACGACGCGCCAGTCGTCCGAGTTGATGGGGCCCTTTGCCGGAAACACGTCGAGCGCCTGGCGGATGATCTTCAGCGACTGGCGCATCTCCTCGATGCGGACCAGGTAGCGCGCAAAGTTGTCCCCGTCCTGCGAGATCGGGATGTCCCAGTCGAACTTGTCGTAGAAGTCGTAGGGGTGCGCCCGCCGTACGTCATAGGGCACTCCCGACGCCCGCAGCATCGGCCCCGTCATCCCCCACGCAATCGCCTGCTCCTTCGTCACGACGCCGGTGCCCGAAAGGCGGTTGCGGATGATCCGGTTGTTCGTGACGAGCTTCTCGACGTCGTCGATCAACACCGGGATCGACTCGAGCAGCGCGCGGCAGCGCGCCACGAAGTCCTCCGGGACGTCGACGGCCAGCCCCCCCACGCGCACGTAGGACACCGTCAGGCGCGCGCCGCAGCAGGCCTCGAGGAGGTCGTAGATGTTCTCGCGGTTCTGGTAGAGGTAGATGAAGTTCGTCAGCGCTCCGATGTCCACGAGGTTCGCCCCGATGCAGACGCAGTGGTCCATGATCCGGGAGAACTCGGAGAGAATCGTTCGCGCCAGCCGGCCCCGGTCCGGAATCTCCACGCCGAGCATCTTTTCGACCGTGCGCACGTAGCCGACGCCGTTCAACATCGCCGATACGTAGTTGAGCCGATCGGTGTACGGGATGACCTGGTTCCAGTGGTGCTTTTCGGCCATCTTTTCGAAGCACCGGTGCAGATAGCCGATCATCGTCTCGGCGCGGACGATCCGTTCGCCGTCGAGCCGGGCGACGAGGTGGACGATCCCGTGGGTCGCCGGGTGCGAGGGCCCGATCGAGATGGTCTGCGTCTCGAAGTGGCCGGCGCGCACGTCGGTCTCCTTCGACCACTCCGGCATCCGGAGGTCTTCCTCGGCGAAGAACCAGCGCTGGCCCGGGGCGTAATCCTTGCGCAGCGGGTGGCCGACGAAGGCGTCGTGGCAGAGCAGCCGATGGAGGTTCGGGTGCCCCGGGACCTCGAAGCCGAAGAGGTCGTACGCTTCGCGCTCGAACCAGTTCGCGGCCGGATAGGTGTCGCAGACGGTCGGCAGCGACGGGTTCTCCGCGTCGGGCAGGAGCACGCGCACGCGCACGCGCTCGTTGCTCGGGAGCGAGTGCAGGTGGACGACCGCCTCGAAGCGGGTCTTCTGCCCGCTCCGGCGCAGGTTGTCGACGCCGCAGAGGTCGATGAAGAGGTCGTACCGGCAACCCGGGTCGTCGCGCAGAAACCGCGCCAGGGTGGGCCAGTCCTTCGGGCAGATCTCGATCGTCGGCAGGTCGCGATCGACCACCTCGGCGCGGCCGGCCACCGGGGACGCCGCGACGCGCTCGCGGACCTTCTCGGCCGCGGGCGAAAGGGCCGTCTCCAGCGCGACCGTCACGAGAGCTGTTCCGCGGCGAACTTCGCGGACCGGCTGTCGCGGGACTTCTCGCCGGAGGCGATCCTCTTCTGGAGCTCCATGATGGCGTAGATCAGCTGCTCGGGCGTGGGCGGGCAGCCGGGCACGTACACGTCGACCGGGATGATCTCGTCGATGCCCTGAGTCACGTGGTACGCGCGGTAGAAGCCGCCGGAGGACGCGCAGACGCCCATCGAGATCACCCATTTGGGCTCGGGCATCTGGTCGTAGATCCTGCGCAGCACGGGCGCCATCTTGTCCGTGACCGTCCCCGCCACGACCAGCAGGTCCGCCTGCCTCGGCGAGAACCGCACGACCTCGGAGCCAAAGCGCGAGATGTCGTAGTGGGCGGCCGCGACCGACATGAACTCGATGCCGCAGCAGGCCGTCGCGAAGGGGAAAGGCCACAAGGAGTTTTTGCGCGCCCAGGAGACCATCTCCTCCATGCGCGTCACGAAGAAGTCCGCTGCCCCCGCTGCCCCCGGGCGGGGAGGCTGGAGCGAAGGAAGCGCGTCCTTCTCGCCGAAAAGACCCATCGCCCGTGATTCTATTTCAAAAGTGGAGGCCCCGGTCGAGACCTGTTGACGTCGTGTTCTACAACCGAAGAACCATGTGCATTCTGGTATTCGTGGGTCGGCCCTCTGGGCCGCCCGGGCGGGGCAAGCCCCGCCCCTACGAACCGAACGGGTGATC
>JANMPW010000602.1:0-4033 GCA_031370065.1 Acidobacteriota bacterium | reverse complement strand
GAAGTCCTACGTTAGATTGACGGAGCCGATGGTGCGCGAGGGCGGAAAGCTCCGCACGGCGTCCTGGGACGAGGCGCTCGACCGGGCCGCGGAGGGATTTCGCAAGGTGGGCGCCGAGCACGGCGGGGAGGCCATCGGCCTCTTCTCCTGCTCGAAGGCGACGAACGAGGTGAACTACCTCGCTCAGAAGTTCGCCCGGGCGGTCCTCGGCTCGAACAACATCGACAGCTGCAACCGCACCTGACACGCACCCAGCGTCGTCGGTCTGACGACGGTGTTCGGAGCGGGGGGCGGCACGAGCTCGTACCGTGAGGTCGAGGAGGCGGATCTCGTCCTCCTGTGGGGGAGCAATGCGCGCGAGGCGCACCCCATCTACTTCCATCACGTCCTGAAGGGCCTGCACAACGGCGGCCGGCTCGTGGTCGTGGACCCGCGGCGGACGGTGTCTGCGCAATGGGCGGACACCTGGCTCGGCCTCGACGTCGGCTCCGACATCGCGCTCGCCAACGCGATGGGCCGCGAAATCCTCCACGCGGGGCTCGAGAACCGCGCTTTCATCGAAAAGGCAACGACCGACTTCGACGAATACCGAGAGGGAGTCGAGAAGTACACGCTCGAGTACGCCGAGCGGGAGACGGGCGTGCCGGCGGCGGCGATCCGCGATGTCGCACACGCATATGCGCGCGCCGGCAAGGCGCAGCTCTGCTGGACGCTCGGGATCACCGAGCACCACAACGCCGTGGACAACGTCTTCGCGTTGATCAACCTGTCGCTCTTGACGGGCCACGTCGGGCGCTGGGGCTCCGGCGTCTGTCCGCTGCGCGGGCAGAACAATGTGCAGGGCGGCGGCGACATGGGCGCACTCCCGAACAAGCTGCCCGGCGGCCAGGATGTCGAGAACCCGGAGCTGCGCGGCAAGTTCGAACGCGCGTGGGGAGCCTCCATCCCGGCGAAAAAGGGCATGCACCTTTCGGAGATGTTCGAGGCGATGGAGCACGGGACTTTCAAGGCGCTCTTCGTGCTCGGCGAGAACCCCGTGCAGTCGGAAGCGGACCAGAAGCGCGCCGTGCACCTGCTTGAGAGTCTCGAGCACATCGTCGTACAGGACATGTTCCTGACGAAGACCGCCGAGATCGCCCACGTGGTGCTCCCGGCGGCCGCTTCGTGGTGCGAGGACAACGGCACGGTGACCTCGAGCGAGCGGCGCGTGCAGCGCGTGCGCAAGGCCCTCGATCCTCCCGGCCAGGCCCGTGCGGACCTCGCCATCCTCACCGACCTCGCGCGCAGCCTCGGGACCGACTGGGGTCATCCGACCGCCGAAGAGGTCTGGGACGAGCTGCGCGCGCTCTCGCCGTGGCACGGAGGAATGAGCTACGAGCGTCTCGAGAAGCTGAACGGTCTGGCGTGGCCCTGCCCCGACGAGTCGCACCCGGGCAGCCCGTTTCTCCACGGGCGGCTGTGGCAGGATCCGGTCGAGGGGCCGCGCGCGCCGTTTAACGCGGTCGAGCACGATCCGCCGGTGGACAGGCTCGACGCGGACTTTCCGATCCGCCTGACGACGGGCCGCCGGCTCGACTCGTTCAACACGGGCGTCCAGACGGCGGGCTACACCTCGCCGCTGCGGCGCGGCGAGTCGCTCGACATCGCGCCCGAGGACGGCCAGCGCCTGGGCGTCGCAGACGGCGAGCTCGTGCGCGCCGTGTCGCGCCGCGGCGCGATCGAGGTGCCCGCGCGCTACGACACGACGCTGCGCCCGGGCCTCGCGTTCATGACGCTGCACTTCCAGGACGACGTCGCGACGAACATCCTCACCATCGACGCCATCGATCCCAAGTCCGGCACCGCGGAGTTCAAGGCCTCGGCGATCCGGATCGAGCGGGTCGGCGTTGCGGAGCTGGCGACGACAGGGTCGACGCCTTAAGCCGGGCTGCGGCCCTCGAGCCTGTCGAGGCGCGCACGCAGGGAACTAACGTCCCCTTCGAGGGAGCGCATGCGGCGGTCGAGTTCTCCGAAGGAAAGACGGATCATGGCGCCGGTCTCGGCGATCTCCTCGCGAACGAGCTTGAACTCGGACGTAGCCTCTTGTCGGAAACCCGTCAGGCCCTCAGCAACGATCCGGATCTCTGAGCGAAGGGATTCCGCAACAACGTTGAAGTGTCGCTTGATCTCTTCGGCCGTGTCGCGGTCCATGAAAACCTCGAAGGCCGTCAGCTTAGCACGCAGATTTCCGTCCTTCAGCTAGAGTATTCCCCGTGGATCTTCACCTCATCCCCGGCGCCGAGGCCAGCGCCGAAGAACGCGCCGCGGTGGACGCGGTGACGGGTACCCCGACGAGTGGCTGGGACGGGGGCGAGCGGCGGCCGGAGACGCAGGGCCATTTCGCGATCGGCGGTCACGCGGCGCGCGCGCGGCGGGACCTGCTGCTCCCCGCGCTCTGGGCGGCGCAATCGCGCGTCGGGTGGATCTCGCCGGGAGCGCTCAACTACATCTGTCAGCGACTCTCTGTCGCGCCGGCCGACGCCTATGGCGTCGCGACATTTTACGCGATGCTCTCGGTCTCGCCGCAGCCGAAGACGATCATGCACGTCTGCGACGACATCGCGTGCCGTCTCGCGGGCGCGCCTGCGCTCCTTGCCGAGCTTCGGAAGAAGCTCCCAGCCGACACCGTGAGGCCGTCGCCCTGCCTCGGCCTCTGCGAGCGCGCCCCCGCGGCGCTCTTCCAGTGCGCGGGCGAGGGCGCGAAGGATTACGTCGTCGCGCCGGTCGACGCAACGGTCTCTCTTCCCCCCCCTCACCCCAACCCTCTCCCCCCTCCGGGGGGCGAGGGAGAACTGAAGGGTTCCCCCTCCGCTCCACAAACGCTCGACGCGCGCCGCGACGGCCTGCGTCTGCTGCGCCGCGTCGGCCACGTGGATCCGACGAGCCTCGACGACTACAAACGCAACGGCGGCTACGAGGCCTTGCCCGCGGCCTTCGCTCTCGGCCCCGAGGGAGTGATCCGCGAGACGCTTGCCTCGAAGCTCCAGGGCCGCGGCGGCGCCGCGTTCCCGGCGGGGCGCAAGTGGGAGGCCGTGGCGAAGCAGCCGACGCAGCCGCACTACCTCGTCTGCAACGCGGACGAGTCCGAGCCCGGGACTTTCAAGGACCGCGTGCTCATGGAAGAGGACCCGTTCGCCGTCGTCGAGGCGATGACGATCGTGGCCTACGCAACCGGCTGCGAGAAGGGCTACCTCTACGTCCGCGGCGAGTACCCGCTCGCGGCCGAGCGCATCGAGAACGCCATCGCCGCCGCGCGCGCCGCCGGCCTGCTCGGCGCAAACATCCTCGGCAGGGGCCTCTGCTTCGACATCGAGGTCCGCCGCGGCGCGGGCGCCTACATCTGTGGCGAGGAAACGGCGCTCTTCAACTCGATCGAGGGACTGCGCGGCGAGCCGCGCAACAAGCCGCCCTTTCCCGTCGAGAGGGGGCTCTTCGGCAAGCCCACCGTCATCAACAACGTCGAGACGCTCGTCAACATCCTGCAGATCGCGCTCGAGGGTGGCGCGGCATTTGCCGCGATCGGGACCGGCCAGTCCACCGGCCCCAAGCTCTTCTGCCTGTCCGGCAACGTCGCGCGGCCCGGCGTCTATGAAGTCCCGTTCGGACCGACGCTGCGGCAACTCATCGAGCTCGCGGGCGGCGTTCCCGGCGGCCGCGCCGTGCGCGCGGTGCTCCTCGGAGGTGCCGCGGGATCGTTCGTCTCGCCTTCCGAGCTCGACGTGCCGCTGACCTTTGAAGGCACGCGCGCGATCAACGCCTCGCTCGGCTCGGGCGTCATCATGGTGTTCGACGAGCGCGCCGATCTCGCCGACACGGTCCGGCGCATCGCGGCGTTCTTTCGCGACGAGTCGTGTGGTCAGTGCGTCCCCTGCCGCGTCGGGACCGAGCGCCAGGAAGAGCTGGTGTCGCGCCTCGACACGAAGCGCCCGCTCAAGAGCACCGCCGATGAGGACGCCCTCCTCGACGACATCGCTCGCGCGATGAAGGACGCCTC
>JANMPW010000596.1:0-7946 GCA_031370065.1 Acidobacteriota bacterium | reverse complement strand
CGCCGCGCCGCGCCGATTGCGATGCGCGACGGCCGGCCGAACGGAGCGCCCGTTTCCGCCGCCCGCGCCGCACCCGCGATCGCCAGCAACACGAGAACGGCCGTTCGTCTCACTTTCCCTCGGAGAAAACGCGCGCGTGGTCGCACGCGAACTGCCGGAACGTGCGCGGCCTCTTCTTCGTGACCTCGGCGACGGTGTTGGTCACCGTGGCGCCGTACCCTTCCCGGAACGAGGCGAAAAGGATGATCATGTCGTCCGCGAGCCAGCGCGGCACGCCGTCGGCGATCATCTGCTTCTTCGCGTACTCCGGCGGGACGTGGACGTAGGAGACTTTCTTTCCGATCGCCTGCGAGATCGCGTCGGCGACCGCGTCATAGGAGAGCGCCTCGGGCCCCGTCAGATCGTAGATGCGCTGGCCGTGCCCATCTTCCGTGAGCGCGCCGACGGCCGCTGCCGCCACGTCCCGCGTGTCCACGAGCGCGATCTCGCCCGTGCCCATCGGGGCCGAGAAGGTGCCACTGGCCGCGATCGAAGGCGCGTACGTGAACATCTGCTGCATGAAGAGCGTCGGGCGCAGGAACGTGAAGTCGAGCCCGGAGGCCTCGATCTGCTTCTCGGTGGTCCAGTGCCATCGTCCGATCTGCGTGCCGGCGTCCGGCCCGCCGGCGACCGAGACCTTGACGATCTGCCGGACGCCCGCCCGCAGGCCCGCCTCGAGGGCGTTGCCCTGGAGCTCGACCTGGTCGGCCGCGGCGGGGCTGAGAAGAAAGACACGTTCGACGTCGGCGAAGGCGGCCACCAGGGTCTCCGGCCTGCCCAGGTCCCCCACGACGATGTCGACTCCAGGGATGCGCAGGTGCGAGGCGCGCGCGGGATCGCGCACCAGCGCCCGGGCCGGCACACCCGCGGCCGCGAGCTGGCGGACGACCTCCTGTCCGACCTTTCCCGTGGCGCCTGTCACGAGGATCACGGTTCGTCACCTCGATCGAGTCAGAGGCGTGTGAATGCTCCCGGAATCATTTCACACCCGGAGGGCGGGTCGTCCGCTCAGGGGATGGGCAGGACCTTTCCGGTCGTCAGGCGCCCTTTGAGGGCCCGGTGGGCCTCGGCGGCTTCGCGCAGGGAAAACTCTCTGTCGATCTACAGCTCGAGCCTGCCGTCCGGGATCCAGGACAACACCTCCGCCGTTGCTCAGTTCTTCGCGTCCGGGAACGGATTGACCTTCTTCTTGATGGGCTTGACGGTCTTGAGGTAGTCGTAGATCGCGCCGAGGTCCTCGCGCGTCATGCCGGCGTAGCGCGGCCAGGCCATCACCGTGTTCTTGCCGGGAGGCGCCACCGGCGCATTCTCGCCGTCCAGGCCCTCCAAGGACTTAAACCGCCCGATGAATTCCTCGCGGCTCGCCTGTCCCATGTAGTTGTCGGCATCGGGCGTGATGTTCGCCGACACGACGCGGCCCCAGGGGCCGGGCATCTCCCATCCGCCCGAAAAGTCCATCCCCGCGATCAACTGACCCTTCTCGTCGTGCGGCGTGTGGCACATGCGGCAGACACCCACCGTCACGAGGTACTGGCCGTACGCGACCGTGTCCTTCGGATCCGGTGATCGGACAGAGCCCGTCATCGGCTTCGGCGCGAACTTGATCAGCAGGTTCACGGGAAAGTCGAGCTGCCGCTTCGCAACGGCGTGCGAAACCGGCTTGATCGTTCGCAGGTAGGCGACGATCGAGCGTGCATCCTCGTCGCTCATGGAATGGAAAAACTCGTAGGGCATCATCGGGAAAAGGGCCTTGCCCTTGCGGTCCACGCCCTCGCGGATCGCGCGGAGGATTTCGCCGTCGGTCCAGGAGCCGAGGCCCGTTACCGGGTCCTGCGTAATGTTCTGCGCCTGGACGACGCCAGGCACGCCGAGCTTCTTGTCGAACTCGAGGCCGCCCTGCCCCTCCGTGCCGACCTTCAGCGGCAGGGCGAAGCGGTCGGAATGGAAGTCGGAGTGGCAGCCGAGGCAGTCGGACACGTGGTGCACGAGATAGTCGCCCCGCGCCAGGCGCTCCGGGGTCACTTCGATCTTATCGGCGGAGGCCGGCCGCCTGTCGGGAGATCGCAGTGCCAGCCACGCCAGACCGCCGCCGGCCGCGAGCACGAGGCCAGCGAGGATCCAACCGAGGACTTTCAGGACTCTCATCGAAGCCCTCCGCTCATCGATCTAGTTGACCGGCTCCTCCGGCATCCCCTCTCCGGTCGGGGACGGCGAAGCGTGATGGTGAACGAGGCGCCACTCGCCGTCCACGCGGCCGAAGAGGTTGGTCGCCTGCATCCGGGCAGCCTCTGGCTCCTCCTCCGCGCCGAACGGAACGATGACCTCGACGCACGTGACCCAGGCCAGATCCCCGGCAAGCGCAATCCGGATGTCCTCGCAGGATACGGCCCAGGGACGGGAGTTGCTGAAGATGTTCTCCCACGACCGTTCGACCTCGTCCCAGCCATCGAGGCGGTGCCAGCCCGGGTGGACGCAGCTGACCGACTCGTCGTGGTACCAGACGAGCGCCATGGTTTCGAGGTCGCGCGCCTCGAGGGCGCGGTAAAATGCGAGGTTGGCGTCGACCACCGCTGTCGCTTCCGGCGTCACCCTCATACGATATACCGCGACCATGGTCGACGATACCGGCATCGGGGAGGGATCGGGCAAGTTTCCCGCGACGCGGCATTCCGCCGTCCTCGCGGCGCAGAGCGCGAACCTCATCGAGCGCGAGCGGGGCCTCTCCATCCTCGTGGCGGCCTACTGGAAGCCGATCTACAAGTACCTGCGCATCCGCCATCGCGAACCGAACGAGGAGGCCAAGGACCTCACGCAGGGCTTCTTCGCTGGCGCGCTCGAGAAGGAGTTCTTCGCGGCGTACGACCCCGAGAAGGGAAGCTTCCGCACGTACCTGCGCACCTGCCTCGATCGCTTCGTTGCGAACGAGAAGAAAGCCGCGTTTCGGCAGAAGCGCTCGCCCGGCACCCCGGTCGTCCCGCTCGATTTCGAGCTCGCCGAGGGCGAGCTCGCGCGCTCGGAGCCCGCCGCCGACCGGACGATGGAGCAGTACTTCCACGACGAGTTCGTGCGAAGCCTCTTCGCCCTCTCGGTCGAGACGCTGCGGGAGGAGTGCGCGCTGCGCGGCAAAGACCTCCCCTTCCGGATCTTCGAGC
This sequence comes from Acidobacteriota bacterium, assembly GCA_031370065.1. Lineage (GTDB taxonomy): Bacteria > Acidobacteriota > Thermoanaerobaculia > UBA5066 > Gp7-AA6 > DAHUXD01. Next base: position 4,755 of record JANMPW010000596.1, on the reverse strand, counting down.
GCTACGAGCTCGACCGCGATCCGGACGAGCGCCTGACGTACGAGCGGCTCGCCGACGAGCTGCACATCCCGGTCACGCAGGTAACGCACTTCCTCGCCTTCGCCCGGCGCGAGTTCCGCCGCATCGTCCTCGAGAAACTGCGCGAGATCACGACGAACGACCGGGAGTTCCGCGACGAGGCGAAGAGCCTGCTCGGAGTCTCGGAATGAGGTGGCTCTCCGACGAGACCGTCCGCCACTTGAAGCGCGTCGCCGAATGGCCGGACCTCGGTGAGACGAAGTACCGCCCGCTCGAGGAGCTCGGACGGGGCGGGATGTCCACGATCTACCTCGCCGAGGATACGGTCCTCGGCCGTAAGGTGGCGCTGAAAGTCGTCTCGACCGCCGCCGCGCGCCCGGAGATCGTCGAGCGGATGCGCTCCGAAGCGCGGGTCATCGCGCGGCTCGAGCACCCGGGCATCGTGCCCGTGCATGATGCCGGGATGCTCCCGGACGGCCGCGTCTTCTACGCGATGAAGCGCGTGGACGGGAAGCGGCTGGACGAGCTCGCCCGGGCGATGGCGCTGCCGGAGCGGCTGCGGGCTTTTCGGCGCATCTGCGAGGCCGTCGCCTTCGCCCACGCGCACGGCGTCGTGCACCGGGACCTGAAACCCGAGAACGTGATGATCGGCCCCTTCGGCGAAGTGCTCGTCATGGGCTGGGGCGTGGCGAAAGTCCTGGCGGACGGCGCGGGGGAGTCTTCCGTTTCGCCGACCCGGGAGCCCTCGCCCTCCTCGACCGCCGCCGGGACGATCGTCGGCACGCTCGCGTACGTGGCCCCGGAGCAGGCCGAGGGGTCGACCGATTGCGTCGGAACCGCCGCCGACATCTATGCGCTCGGGGCAATCCTAAATTTCCTGTTGACCGGGCACGCGCCCTTCGACGCCGCGGCGGCCGAGCGCCGGGCGCAAGGAGAGGCCTGGCTCGCGCCGGCACCACCCCGCCGAATCGACCCGGACGTGCCTCGGCCGCTCGAGGCCATCGTCCTGCGGGCCATGGCGGCCGAGCCGCGGGAGCGTTACGCGGCCGCATCCGATGTCGCCGCCGACGTCGCGCGGTTCCTCGACGGCGAGTGCGTGCTCGCGCACCGCGAGGGCCCTCTCGAGCGGGCCGGGCGCTTTTTCTCCCGCTACCGGGCGCCGATCCTGCTCGTGCTGGCCTACCTGGTCGCCCGGACGATCCTTTTTTTCTTCGCTCGGGGCTAAAGGAATCCGGACCTTCGTTGAATAGAAGGGCCCGGCAACCGCGTCACCAGCCCGAATCAGGCGAGCGACGCGAGCTTCTCCAGATCGACGTTGCCGCCCGAGACGAGCGCGACGACGCGCGTTCCGGGCGCCACGGTGATCCTGCCGGCGAGCAGCGCGGCCGTCGCCGCGGCGCCGGAGCCTTCGACGTAGAGCTTCGCGCGCGTCATCAGCAGGCGCATCCCTTCGCGGATCTCCTCCTCGGTCACGGTGACGATTTCGTCCACGGCCTCGCGCGCGATCGAGAGCGGCAGCGCGCCGACGAAGGGCGGCGTCATACCGTCGGCGAGCGTCGCCGGCCGCGTGACCGGCACGGGCTTGCCGGCGGCGAGCGCCGGCGCGAGGCCCGGGCCGGCCGCGAGCTCGACCGCGACGACGCGCGCCCCCGGCCGCGCCTGCCGGACCGCCGAGGCCACGCCGCCGAGTAGCCCTCCCCCGCCCACGGGCACGACCACGAGCTCGACGTCGGGAAGATCCTCGACGATCTCGAGGCCCGCCGTGCCGGCGCCGGCGAGCACGACGGCGTCGTCGAAGGGATGGATGAACGTCAGGCCCCGCGCTTCCCGCACCTCATTCAGCCTGTCGAAGAGCGTCGGCCGGTCCGGATGGAGCACGATTTCGGCGCCGTAGGCCCGGACCGCCTCCATCTTCGACCGCGGCGCGTCCGTCGGCATGACAACGACCGCGGAGCAGCCGGCCGAGCGCGCCGCCCAGGCCACCGCCGCCGCGTGGTTACCCGCCGAGACCGTGACGAGGCCGCGCGCCCGATCGGCGTCCGAAAGCGAGAGGACCTTGTTGAGCGCGCCCCGCGCCTTGAAGGAGCCCGTCTTCTGGAAGCTCTCGCACTTGAGGAAGAGCCGTATGCCCGCGCGTCGCCCAAGCTGCGACGAGGAAAGCAGCGGCGTGCGGTGGATGCGTCCCGCGAGCCGTTCGGCTGCGGCGCGGATCTCGGAAAGAGGAATCATCGGTGGCGCCGCCAAGCTTATCCCCTGCCCGGGCGCCGATCGTCGCCGCGCGGTCGTTCCGGTAAGATTCGTCGCCTGTGTTGCGGTACCGCGACTTCCCCTTTCCCCTGAACGTGCTCCTGAACGTCCTGACGCGGGAAGAGGGGCGCGCCGAGAACATGCACTACGGCCTCTTCGAGGCGGCGGGAGACTCCATCGGGGTGGCACAGGAGCGCTCGACGGCCCTCCTGCTCGCACGGCTGCCCCCGGCGCCCGGCCGCCTTCTCGAAGTCGGAATCGGCCTCGGGACCACGCTCGCGCGCCTGACCGCGCAAGGCTACGACGCCGAGGGCATCACGCCGGATTCGATCCAGGCCGCGGCCGCGCGCGAGCGCTTTGGGGATCGCATCCTCGTCCACACGACGCCGCTCGAAGGCTTCGAGGCGCGGAGGCGTTTCGATATCGTCATTTTCCAGGAGTCCTCCCAGTACATCGAGTGCGAAACGCTCTTCCGAAGAGTCCGGAGCCTGTCGTCCCCGGGCGCGACGGTCGTCGTGCTCGACGAATTTGCGCTCGCCGAAGTCGATCGGCCGCAGAGCCTCCCGCGGCTCGATCGTTTTCTCGCGGCGGCCACGAGCGCGGGCTTTGTCCTCGAGGAAGAGCTCGATCTGACTGGTCCCGCAGCCCCGACGGTCGACTATTTCCTCGAGCGCATCCCGCGGCACCGCGCCGCGCTCGAGTCGGAGCTCGCCGTGACCGCCGCGGAGCTCGACGGCCTGCTCGAAAGCGGCGCGGCCTACCGGGACCTCTACCGCATGGGCGCGTATGGGTACCGGCTGCTGCGCTTTCGCGGCCCGCGCGAGATTGCGGAGATTGCGACATGAGCGCGGCCGCGGGCGGGAGGCGCAGGCGAATCGTCCTTGCGGCGACGGTCGCATCCGTCGCGCTCGCGTGCTTCTGGTTCGTCGAGGGCTACCCGACCTCCATCTACGACTCCTGGGGCTACTACTACCTGAGCGAGATCATTCGCACGCAGGGTCTTCTGGCATGGTCGAGCGACATCCGCACCTACGGGTATCCGCTCTTCCTGGCGGCCGTCTCCGGGTTTCGCGCCGTGCCCCAGGAGGAGCTGCGGCTGCTGGTCTTCGTCGTGCAGCTCGCCCTCTACCTCGGCGCCTGCGCCTACGTCGGACGCAAGCTCGCGGACGTCTTCCAATCCCCGAGGTTGGGCATCCTCGCCTACGCGATCGGCGCGCTGAACCCAATTCTTCTGCTGCACGCCTCCGAGGCGCTCAGCGACCTTCTCTCGGCCGTGCTCATCCTGGTCGGCGTCGCCCTCTCGTGGAAGGCATCCGGCCGGGAGAGGCTGCGCGCGCCGGCCCGCCAGATCCTTCTATCCTTCTTCTTTGCCGCCGCCGGCGTGGCCGTGCGGCCGGCGAACATCGTGATCGTCGCAGCGCTCGTCCTCGTCTGGGTAGTGCGCGCGCTACGCTGGAAGGACGTCGGCCTCGCGGGCGCGGCCGCCGCGCTCGCAGGGCTCATCCCGCCGTTCATCCCCCAGATCCTCATCAATCACCGCCTGTTCGGGACCCTGAATCCCCTGATCGAGAAAGACCTGTACCGGCAGCAGGCGACCTGGGGAATGGCCGCGCTCAAGTATGCGACGCTGGTCCAGCCGGATCACTCTCCATTTCTGGTCTACGGAAATCCGCTCTACCGCGGCGACCCGACCCCGGCGCTGTTCCTGCGCAATCACCCGCTGCACTACCTCGCGACCCTCGCACTACACGGCTTCGGGATGATCGATCCCGACCTTCCGTTCACCTACGTGACGAACCTCGCGCCGTGGTACCGCTGGCCGCTCGGCGTCTTTACCTATCTGCTCGTCTACGCCGCCCTCGCCGCGATCCTCGTCGGCGCTCTCCGGATGATCCGGCGCCGCGAGTTGGACGCGGGCGGCTTCGTCGTCCTGAGCACCGTGCTCGTCGCCGGCGCCTACCTCACGCTCTATCTGCCGGTGGAGGTCGAGAGCCGCTTCGGGCTCCCACTCGTGGCGCTCGCGACACCCCTCATCGTGGCCGGCGCGGCGTTGCTCCGAGACGGGCGACCATTGCGGTGGCCCGTGAAAGCGCTTCTCCTGCTCGGCGCCCTGGTTGCGGTCCTCGGCGGGGTTTTCCTCTCGCGATGGATCTCCACCACGCGGACCAACCCGCACGTCGAAAGCCCGGCCAACGTCTTCGTACTTAACCCGAAGCGCGCCGCAGGCGTCCCGCGCGCCACGCCGCCGGCCCGGTAGCCGTTTGGCCCCGGTTCCAAAAACAACCCGAGGGAGAGGCAGGGCAAGGGGTTGGCACCGGCGTGCAGCAGAACCGCTCGTGCCGCCGGCGAGCGGCGACGCATCCCATCAAGGCTTGGGATTTCCTCATGAAACCTCCTCAGTCGAACTCTGCGATGACGGGCGCGTGGTCGCTCGTGCCAATCTCCGGGCGTACGACGCACGACTTGGCGCGTTGCGCGAGCGATTCGCTC
>JANMPW010000582.1:0-3249 GCA_031370065.1 Acidobacteriota bacterium | reverse complement strand
GTGAGCATGCGCCGCTCGGAGTTGAAGCAGGTCACGCAGGTCTCCTCGGCGGCCGTGCAGTCCGCGAACCCCGCGGATGCAGTGATCCGGATCGGAAACCTCGCCATGCAGGGCGGAAGCGCCCAGGCGGGACCGACCAATGCGCGCGCCGTCAGCGCCCCGAAAAACTCGTCGGGCCTCGGGACGGGGTTCTACAGCGACGTCGTTCCGGGCCAGACGCAGGCCTTCGGGAATTCCCCAAACGACTACAAGGTCGGCGCCACCTACGCGTACGCGCCGTCGAACGCGACGCAGACGTCTTCTGGCGCCCCGCCGACGAACCCGGCCGCGACGAGCGGACAGAACCCGCCGCAGTAACGTCGCTACCGCTCGCTTCGCTCACTCTCGCTCCCGCGGCGCGAACCTCCTCCCTCCCTTCGGTCGGGAGACTATTCGCGCCGCGTGCGATAGGGACGCTGTCGCTAGATGTGGATGGCGTGTCCCTGGACGGCCTCGGCGGCCTCGTGGATCGCCTCCGACAGCGTCGGATGGGCGTGAATCGTCTTCACCAGCTCCTCTGAGGTCGCCTCGAGCTTGAGCGCAGCACCCGCTTCCCCGATGAGCTCCGTCGCGGCAGGACCGATGATGTGCACGCCGAGGACCTCGTCGTATTTCTTCTCCGCCACGATCTTCACGAAGCCGCTGGCCTGGTTCAGGATCCGCGCCTTGCCGACCGCCGAGAACGGGAACTTGCCGACGACGACGTCGTAGCCGCGCTCGCGCGCCTTCGCCTCGGTCAGGCCGATCGATCCGATCTCGGGCGAACAGTACGTGCAGCCCGGGATCTGGTCGTAGTTGATGGGGCGCGTCGCCTTGCCCGCCATGTGCTCGACCGCGAGGACTCCCTCGGCGGAAGCCAGATGCGCGAGGGCCTGCGTCGGGATGACGTCGCCGATCGCGTAGACGCCGGGCACGTTCGTGCGCATGGTCGCGTCCACATTGATGTAGCCCTTCTCCGTCGCAATGCCCATCGCCTCGAGGCCGACCCCGTCGGACAGCGGCCGGCGGCCAACCGCCATGAGGACCTTCTCGGCCCGGAACGTCTCGGTCTTGTCGCCCGTGGAGCGCGCGAGCAGCTCGACGCCGCCCTCGCCGCGGGTGATTCGCTCGACCCGCGTTTCGGGATAGATCGCAATTCCCTGGCGCTTGAACGAGGCGGCGAGCTCGCGGGAGATCTCCTCGTCCTCGACCGGAACGATGCGCGGCAGGACCTCGATGATCGTCACCTTCGCCCCGAACCGAGCATACATGGATGCAAACTCGACGCCCACCGCGCCCGAGCCGATCACGACGAGCGACTTCGGCACTTCGGTCAGCTCGAGCATCGAGGTCGAGGACAGGACCGTCTTGTCGTCGATGTCCATCCCGGGCAGCGATCGCGGCGCCGATCCCGTCGCGACGATCACGTTCTTCACGGAGTACACCGTTTCCGCGCCGTCGGCCCCGGTCACCGAAACGCGTCCGGGCCCGGCGAGCCGGCCGAAGCCGCTGGCGACATCGACCCGGTTCTTCTTCATCAGGTAGGAGACGCCGTTGGACGACTGGCGGACGATCTTCTCCTTGTGCTTCATCGCGGCCGGCATGTCGAGGCGGACTTCCCGCGCGGCGACGCCGATCTCGGCGCCGTGGCGGGCCTCCTCGAGCAGGTCGGCCGTGTGGAGCAGCGCCTTGGTCGGGATACAGCCCCAGAGGGTGCAGACGCCCCCAAGGCGCGGCTCCTTTTCGACGATCAGGACGGTCATGCCGAGCTGCGCTGCACGGATCGCCGCGACGTAGCCGCCAGGCCCCGAACCGATGATGCAAAGGTCATAGGTCTTGTTTGAGCTCATGTTCCTCTCTGTTGCGAAGGGCCGGCTAGATTATCAAAGGCCTCCCCGCAAATCTGGGCCCTTGGAGCGTCGTAGGGGCGGCCCTTGGGCCGCCTCCCGGCGCTGCAATTAGAATCGACGCATGAAACGAGCGGTCCGGTTCGCGGCGGTTCTCGCACTGGTGCTCTCCGCCGCCTGCGGGGGCGAGAAGGCTTCGGAGTCGCAGGGCATTAAGATCGGCTTCTTCGGCGCCCTGACCGGCCCGACGGCCACCTTCGCGATCTCCGGGAGAAACGGCGCGCTGCTCGCGGCCGAGGAGATCAACCGCGCGGGCGGCGTCCTCGGGCGGCCGATCGCGATCCTCTCCGAGGACGACCGGGGCGAGGCGGCCGAAGCGGCCTCCGTCGTCTCCAAGCTCATCACGCGCGACCACGTCGTGGCGCTCATCGGGGAGAACGCCTCTTCCCGCTCGCTTGCGGCGGCCCCGATCGCGCAAAGCTACTCGGTCCCGATGGTCTCCCCCTCTTCGACCAACGTCGAGGTGACGAAGAAGGGGGACTACATCTTCCGCGTCTGCTTCATCGATTCCTACCAGGGCAAGGTGCTTGCGGCGTTTGCCCGCCGGCATCTGAAGGCGCGGACGGCCGCGGTCCTGATCGACTCGCGCAGCGACTACAGCATCGGCCTCGCGGAGGCCTTCCGCCAGGCCTTCACCGGGCTGGGCGGGAGCATCGTCGCCGAGCCGAAGTACTCAGAGGGCGACAGCGATTTCTCGGCGCAGCTGACTGCGATCCGGCCTTCCAACCCGGATGTGCTCTTCATCCCGGGCTATTACACGGACGCGGGGCTGATCGCCCGCCAGGCGAAGTCGCTCGGCGTCAAAGCCACCCTCCTCGGCGCCGACGGCTGGGATTCGCCCAAGCTCGTCGAGATCGGCGGCGAGGCGATGGAAGGCGCCTGTTTCTCGAACCACTACTCGGTGGACGACCCGGCGCCCGTGGTCCGCAAGTTCGTCGAGTCCTACAAGGCCGGGTACGGGGCGGAACCGGACTCGATCGCGGCGACCTCCTACGACGCGATGCGGCTGATCGCGGACGCCATCACGCGGGCGGGATCCACCGAGGGAAAACGGATCCGCGACGCACTCGCCACCACCAAGGATTTCGCGGGGGTCACGGGCACGATCTCCATGGACGCGGACCGCAACCCGATCAAGCCGGCAGTCGTCCTGCGCGTCGTGGGCGGACGGTTTCGCTTTGCGGTTTCGGTGGCGCCGTTGGCGCGGGACCGGGAATCAGGGCTTCGGCGCTTGCGCGGGCTCGAGGACGAACTCGTCGAAGGATGCCTCGCCCGGTCCCGCCGCGGCCAGACCGGTCTTGCCGGTCGCCGGCCTCGCGTCCTT
>JANMPW010000571.1:0-1891 GCA_031370065.1 Acidobacteriota bacterium | reverse complement strand
CCAACGGCGCCGGTCGGATGACCTCGATCGCTCCTCATCCCACGATCCTCGGAACCGTCTACGCGGGTGCGGCGGGAGGCGGCGTTTGGAAAACGGAGGATAACGGGGTGAGCTGGAAACCTTTGACGGATGACCTCCCCGACCTGTCCGTGGGGGCGCTCGCGATCGCACCCTCCTCCCCCGATACGATCTATCTCGGGACAGGAGAGCCGATCGGCAGGCTGGGAATAGGGTTTCTCACCTCGAGCGACGGAGGGGCGACGTGGGTCCTGCCCGAGGCCGTGATCGCCAGCGGTTTTTATCGAATCTCCGTGCACCCCGGCCGCCCCGAGGAGCTCGTTGCGGGTACGCCCGAAGGGGGCCTTCGGTCGATCGACGGCGGTCGCACGTGGACACGCTTCATCGCCGGAGTTGCCGTCACAGACGTGGTCCGCTCGGCCGCGGATCCCGCCGTTCTCTATGCGGCGACCCAGTCCTCACAGATCTGGAGGTCCGAGGACGGGGGTGTCAGCTGGGATTTGCGGAGCGCGGGCATTGCTGCCGCAGGAGTCCGTCTGTCGCTGGCAATCAGCGCTTCGCGTCCGCAGACCCTTTATGCTGGATGCGAAATTTCCGGCATCGCTCACATCTACAAGTCGACCGACGGCGCAGCGACGTGGGCCGATCTCGACTCCGTGCGGGGCGATCCGCGATTCCAGCGCTTCATGGGCCGCCTTGGGGGATGGGCGAACACCATCGCCGTTTCCCCGGCATCGCCGGACCTCGTCATCGCGGGCGGCGTCGCCGCGATCCACTCGGAGGACGGCGGCGCCACCTGGAGCAGCGTATCCCCCACCCACGCGGATTTCCACGATCTTCAGTACCAGGGTCCGACCCTCTGGCTCGCCAACGACGGCGGGATCTGGACAAGCCCGGACGGAGGCGCCACGGTCGCCGAGCGCAACTCCGGGCTCGTGACCCGTCAGTATTACACCGTCGCAAACGACCCGTCTCATCGCAACCGTGTTCTCGCGGGCGCCCAGGACAACGGAACCTCGCAGCGGACGGATGCGGGCGGTACAGAGTGGCGGTCGCTTGGCGGCGGAGACGGATTCGACTGCGCGGTCGACGTCCGCTCCCCCAACGTGCTCTACGTTTCGTCGCAGTACGGGACTCTCGAGCGCCACACGGACTCGGGAGATGGGGCGGTTGCGCCGGCGATCATCACTCCGCCCTACGAAGACGGCGAGGCGAGGCGCTTCCATACCGTCGTCACCCTCGACCCCGGCGCGCCCGCTACGATTTACATGGGCTCGTCTCGCGTCTGGCGGTCGACCGACGCCGGAGACTCCTGGGTTCCCCTTCCCACGACCATCGACGCGGCGACGTGGAACGCAGACGGCGTGAGCACGATCGCGGTGGCTCCTTCGGACCCGCTGATCCTCATGGTCGGCAAGGGCGCGGGTGTGTATCGGTCGATCAACGGCGGACAGAGCTGGAGCAAAGCCGACACCGGTCTGCCGGGCGCGTCCGTCAACAAGATTGCGATCGATCCGGCAAATGCCTCGGTCGCATACGCCGCCCTGGCGACGACGAGCGGCACGAGCGTCTACCTCACGTCCGATGGCGCCGCTCATTGGGAGCCGCGCTCGACAGGCCTTCCCCCTTCTGCCGCCCTCGTCATCCGAGGCGACCCGACGGATCCAAACGTTCTCTTCTGCGGCACCGAGATCGGCGTTTTTCGCTCGGCGGACCGGGGAGCGAGCTGGTCGCCGTTCGGAGCCGGTCTGCCGGCCACGTCGGTGCAGGACCTGCAGATCACTGAAGACGGCTCGCTCATCCGAGTCGCAACCTATGGCCGCGGCATCTGGGAGCTCGAGTCTCAGCCCGACAGCAGCCGGTCGCCCGTGCT
>JANMPW010000563.1:0-8708 GCA_031370065.1 Acidobacteriota bacterium | reverse complement strand
CTCGGTTTTACTGGTCATCGGGTCGATCGGAATGCGGCGCATGAACCGGTGCTTCTTGCTGACCTGGCCGACGAGGTTCACGCCTTTGACGAGCGTCTCGAGCTCGGGCGGGAATCCCTCGCCGCCGACCTCGAGCGGGATCAGGCCCGCGTCGGACATCTGCTTGTACTTGTCGATCGTGTCGCGGATCATGCGCAGCTCGTAGCGCAGCTCCAGCTCCTTCTGCCGCCGCAGCGAGTAGCGGGCCACCGGCACGGCCATCGCGGCGAGGATCGCGATCATCGCCGCGACGATGGCGACCTCCACCATCGTGAAGCCGGCCGATTCGGGCCGGCGAGGCCGCAAAGAGCGCAAGGTCATCGAACTTCGATCACCGACTGCGAAGACGACACGGTCGCTCCGGTCAGCTCCGCCGGCTCGAATGTCAGCGCCGAGCGGCCCGGTGCGACGCCGCGCAGCGTGATCTCCGCGACGGCTCGCGTGCCCGCGAGGTCCTCCGCGCCGGGGAACTCGATCACGACGCGCCCGTTCTCCACCCTGGCGTCCGCGACCCCGGTACCGCTACCGAGGATCGGCCGCACGACGACGGGCGCGACGACCGCGGGGTCGAACTTGATGACCACCGTCCCGCCTGGAAGGCCCGCGGCCGAGGTCGCGCGGACGAGGACAGTCTGCTGCGCGCCGGCCGCGAGCGCGACGTAGGCCGGGTCGAAGTCGAAGAGGATCGGTGTGGTGCCGGCATCGGCTTCGACCGCCGTGGACTTGGCGGCCACGGACGCCGTCCCCGAAGACGTAGTCGCAGAGGCGCCCTGGGGCGGGACCTGTGCCTGGGGGCTGCCGGGCGGAGGCGTCGCCGGCGCGGGGGCCGGCTTGAAGATGTCCGTCGGTCCGCTGCCGGGAGCGAGGTTGATGCCGGGGTTGGCCGGCTGGGCAGGAGCCCGCGGCTGGGGCGGCATCTTGCCTCCCGCTCCCGGTTGCTGCTCGAAGGGGCCCGCGTCGCGCGTCGGGTTCTCGACGCGCGGACCGCCCTGATACGAGATGTTCGAGTCGGTGCCGACGAAGTACGGCGTCACGTCCTCCTCGGTCACGTCGGGGATCCGGATGATGTGGGGCGTGAGCGTCAGGACGAGGTCGGTCGTTTGTTGGTCGTTCCTGTTGTGCGTAAAGAGCAGGCCAATGAGCGGGAGGTTGCCGATCCATGGAATCGTCTTATTCGTGTCGGACTTGTCGGTTCTGTAGAGCCCGGCGAGGAAATTGGTCTCGCCGTCCTTGAGACGAATGTTCGACGAGATCGTCCGGGTGCCGAACTGAGGCTGATTCGTGCCCGGAGCCGGTCCCTCCTGGTTCGAAACCTCCACCATGAGCTTCAGCGTCACTTCCTTGTTGTGGTGCACGCGCGGCTCGACCTCGATCTTGATTCCGATGTCCTGGTACTGGTAGGACGTGATCGGGACGACGTTCGAGCCGTTGATGTTCGACGAGTTGAAGCTCGTCACCGGGACGGGAACCTTGCTGCCGATCAAGAGCTGCGCCTTTTGGCCCTCGGAGATCCGGAGCTGGGGCTTGGCGAGCAGCTCCGCGTTCGTGTTGTCCTTGATGAACGTGAGCGTGGCCGAAGGGATCGTGAAGCCGAAGGAATTGATGTTGATTTGCTTCAACTGGTCCCAACTGAACTGGCCGGTCCCAAGCGATGCCGCTCCCCCCAGGTTGGTCACGCCGCCAGGCACCGGTACGGAGGCGCTGATGCTACGAGGGTTGAGCTCGAGACCGAGGTCCTGCAGCTTGCCCGTGTTGATTTGAAGCAGCTCCACGTCCACGACGACCTCGGCCACCTGCTTGTCGTTCTGCAGAACGATCCGTTCCGCCACCGCAACCTTGTCCGCCGTATCGCGCAGCGTCACCGAGTTTTCGGCCTTGTTGATCGAGATCCGGGTCGTCTGGAGGAGCGCCCGCAGCGCGTTGGCGACCTCGGTGACGTCCGCGTTCGACAGGAAGAACGTCCGGATGACGAGGTCCTCGTAAGTCTTGCGGTTCTGGGGCGTGTCGGCCGCGATCAGGATCGTCCGCGCGTCGATGATCTTGTAGAAATGGTTTTCCTGCCGCAGGAGCGTCTCCAGCGCCTTCTGGAACTCGATCGCGGACAGCACGATCGAGACGTTGTCGTCCTTCATCTGCGGGTCGAAGATGACGTTGATGCCCGCGGCGTCGGCGAGCGCGCGGTAGATCTGCTTGATCGGCTTCGCCTGCGGGAAGTTGAGGTTGATCGGCTTGTCGCTCGCCGGCTCGAGGATCACGGCCACGGCCCGGGCGCCCTTCGTCTTCTTCTTCAGCTTCTCCATGTTCGAGTCGGCGTTCTTCTCGGCGTCCTGTTTCACCTTCGCTTCCCCGGCCTTGCGCAACTCCGTGGCCGCGTAGTCGTTGGTTGGGTCGAGGAGCACCGCCTGCTCGAGCTCGACGACGGCGAGGTCCGGGCGGCCCGAGGCGGAATACATCTTTCCCCTCTCGAAGTGGAACTGCGACGCGCGCAAGCGCGCGCGTGCCAACGTCGCTTTATAGCCAGCGTTTCCCGGATCGAGCTGGAGGGCTTTCGCGTAGTTCATCACCGCGAGGTCGTAGTGGCCGAAACCCTCTTCGACCTTCGCCTGCTGATAGGAGGTCGACCCCGCGCAGCCCACGGCGGCGACGACGAGCGCGGCCACGATCGATCTCTTCAGAAATTGCTTCAAAGACGTCCCCTTCCGATTTTCGCGCTCATGGCGTGATTCCCAGCCGCCGGGTCTCCGACTCCGGGAATCCCACGAAGCCGACGTCGATCGACTCGTAGCCGACCTTCTTGAGAATGAATTTTCCGAACAGCGTGTCGCCGGAACGGACGTTCAGGACCTGGTCTCCCTGCTGCACGACGGCGATCGGGTGATCCTTCGGGCCGAACGTGCCGAGGAACTTGAAGGCGATGTCCGGCGGTTTCGGCGTCGGCGTGGGCGGCGGCGGCGGCAACGGCCCGACGAAGCGCACGTCGCCCGGCGGCGGCGGCGCAGGGGTGGGAGTCGGCTGGGGACGCTTCGTCGGCTCGCTCAGGCCGAAGAGATCGCGGCCCGTATCGGCGGCGCTCCCGCGCGGCTTGCCCGTCTCGAAGTCCTTCGCCTCGAGCAACGGCACGTCGTCGGGATTGACTTCCTTTACGTTCACCACCGCCCGGCGTCCGCGCGCGGAAGCGGGGGCGGGGGCGGCCTCGTCGCCGGTCGGATCGCCGCCCGGTTTCGGCCGGGCCGAGGCACTGGCGACCGGTGGCGCCGCAGCTCCTGCCCCGGGACCCCAGCGCACGACGGCCAGCACCAGCACGACCGCGAGCACGGCGAAGAGGATCGCCTGCCGGCGCGAGCCGATGCTCTTTCCGATCGCCATCAGCCGACCCTCCGGGCGGGCACGGCGCCCTTTGCCCTGACGCCGTCGGCGGCCTTGCCGGGCGCCGCCTTTTCGGAGGCCGGCGCGCCCCCGCGCTCGTCGAAGTACGTGACGAGCTCGATCTGGACCTGGACCTGGCCCGGCTGCGCCGAGTCGCGGGAGATCGAGATGTCCCGGACGATGAGCCAGGCGCGACTCGCCTCGAAGCCCCGCAACAGCTTCTTGAAGCGCGGATAGTCGCAGTGCACGCCGAAGCTGACCCGCATCTGCAAGAGCGGCATCTTGGGAACCGCGACCGTCGAGTAGGAAATCTGGGGCGCCGCGACGCCGGCTTCCTTCAGGATCGCGTGCACCTCCGCGACGACGGGCGCGAGCGTCTCGCGCTCCCCGCCGATCCGCTTCCCGTAGAACGCCTCCATCGCCGCCGAAACGCCGCCGAGCCTCTCCCGCTGGCCGGACAGGCGCGCCGCGTCCGCTTCCTGCGCCTTGACGGCGCGCTTCAATTCGTCGTGCCGGGACTCGAGCGCCGCGCGCCGCGTCTGGGTGCTCGAACGGTAGGTCAGGAAGACGGCGAGATTGCCCGCGGCAAAGAGCACGGCCGCCGCGACGAGCGGCAGCCGTCGGCGCCAGAGAGAGAGCTGCGCCTTCACCGGCTCGACTCCGCCGCATAGCGGCTCGAGATCTGGAACAGGAAGGGGTCCGCGGAGACGCCTTCCGGACTCGACTCCGTCTTGAGCTCGACCGCGCCGAACGCGGAGTCCCTCGAAAGCGCCGCGATCGTCGGGACCACGACCTCGCGGCCGCGCGCAACCAGCTGCAGATCGAGCACGACCTCGCCGTCTTTGCCGAAAGTCGGCTGCAGGCGCACGACGCCCACGTCGCCCGGCAGGGTCCTCTCGAGGCGCGCGAGCAGCGCCGTCCACGAGAAACGCCGCTCGGCCACGAGGCGCGACAGTTCCCGGCTCTCCTCGGCCAGCGAGGACAACCGGTACGAGGACAGAGCCGCCTTCGCCGCGCGCGTCTTCTCGTCCGCGCCGCGCTGCCGCGCCTCGAGCGCCGCGATCTCGGAGCGCACGTCCGACACGCCGCGGCGGAAATTCGCGAAGAGCCGCACGTTGGCAAAGAGCAGCACGGCGCCGGCGAGGAACAGGACGGCCGCCGCCGCGAAGGCCGGCCGGTCGTCCTGGAAGGGGCGGCGTGCGAAATTCCAGGTTGCTCTCATGAATTTCCGTGTACCGCGGCAAAGCCGGCGAGCAGCTCCGGCCGGGCGGCGATGCGCTCGTCGAAGCCGTCATCGGCGCCGAGGAGCCGGCCGGAGACCGCCACCGGCGAGACGGGAAACGCCGACACTTTCTCGAGATTGCCTCCGGGCGTTTCATCGTGCACGTAGACCGCACGGATGCCCGGGCCCTTGAGGCGCTCCGCGTAGTAGGAGAGCGAGAGGCGCGCCTCGCGGTCCTGGTCCTCGTCGGCACCCGGCGGCCGAGACCGGAAGAAGATCGGTTCCGCGCCCCGCCCGATGAAGAAGGAAAGCGCTCCTCCGCAACGGTGCAGCAGCGCGTAGTCTCCCGCGGCGGCGGCCGAGAGCGCGGGCGAAAGCCCTTCGAAGAGCGCGAGCGAAGCGGGCGCGAGGTAGCCCACCCGGACGCCGAGCTCCTCGAACGCACGCTCGATCGCTTCGATCGCCGCACGGGCCATCGCCGCAGCCAGGACGCGCTTCTCCTCGGAGAGGACGGGCATGGGCTCGTACACGACCGCGAGATCGGCCGCGGCGCCTGGCAGGAGCTTCTTCAGCTTCCAGCCGACCATCTCGAGCCCCGCGGCGCGGTCGGACGGCATCGCTTCGAGCTCGACCGGCAGGATCCGCGCCCAGGAGTCGGGATAAACGACGGAGGCGCGCCTCAGCCGGCCCTCCGAGAGAGCGCGCGCCGCCTTGACGGCCTCCGCGATCGCCTCGCGCGTCATGAGCGGCACGCCCGCGGACGGGCCGCCGAGCGAGCCCGCCGGGTACCGGAAATGCCGCGCCTCCGCGAAGCCCGGCGGCGCTCCCTGCCGCACACGCGCGTAGGTCACCCCCTCGTCGAGGAGGCAGAACACATGCGGCGGCACCACGGAGCCGAGGAAGGGCAGCTTCATGAGTGCCCCCTCTCGACCCGCGCCCCTCGACCCTCGACATTCTCAGTCAACGAACGTCACCTTGTTGATCTCTTTGAGCGTCGTCAATCCCTCGAAGACCTTTGCGAGCGCCGCGTCGCGCAGGAAGATCATGCCTTCTTCGCGAGCGGCCTTCTTGATCTCGGCCGCGGGCCGGCGCTCGAGGATGAGCCCGCGGATCTGGTCGGAGAGATCGAGCAGCTCCGCGATCGCCATGCGGCCGTGGAAGCCCGTTCCGTCGCACTCGAGGCAGCCCTTGCCCTCGAAGAACTGGCGCGAGCCCATGGCGTTCGGATCGAGGCCCGCTTCGCGAAGGGCCTCGGAGGCGATCGTGACCGGCACCTTGCAGTGCGGGCAGATCTTACGTACCAGCCGCTGCGCGAGAATGCAGTTCAAGGCCGAGACGAAGTTGTAGAGCTCGACCTTCATGTTCAGGAAGCGGCCGAGCACGTCCACGACGTTGTTCGCGTGGACCGTCGTGAACACGAGGTGGCCGGTCAGGGCCGACTGCACGGCGATCTGCGCCGTCTCCTCGTCGCGGATCTCGCCGACCATGATTTTGTCCGGGTCGTGGCGCAGGATCGAACGCAGACCCCTCGCGAACGTCAGGCCCTTTTTTTCGTTGACCGGGATCTGCGTGATGCCGCGCAGCTGGTACTCGACCGGATCCTCGATCGTGACGATCTTGTCCTCGACCGACTGGATCTCCGAGAGGCAGGCGTAGAGCGTCGTCGTCTTGCCCGAGCCCGTGGGCCCGGTGACGAGCACCATGCCGTAGGGCTCGCGGATGAACTTGCGGAGCTTCTTCTTCGTGTCCGCGTC
This sequence comes from Acidobacteriota bacterium, assembly GCA_031370065.1. Classification (GTDB taxonomy): domain Bacteria; phylum Acidobacteriota; class Thermoanaerobaculia; order UBA5066; family Gp7-AA6; genus DAHUXD01. Next base: position 2,327 of record JANMPW010000563.1, on the reverse strand, counting down.
GAAGCCCACGACCTCGAGGTTCAGGCTCTTGAACTCGGCGTTGGCCGATTCTTTATCCAGAATGCGGATGACCGAGTCCTCGCCGTGCACCGTCGGCATGATCGAAACGCGGAAGTCGATCGTGCGTCCGCGCACGCGCAGCTTGAAGCGGCCGTCCTGCGGGACCCTCTTTTCGGCGATGTCGAGCTCGGACATGATCTTGATGCGCGAAATGATCGTGCCGTGGTGGCGCTTGTCGATCGGGTCCATCGCCTGATACAGCACGCCGTCGATACGGTACTTGATGAGGACGACGTGCTCCTGCGTCTCGATGTGGATATCGGAGGCGCGCCGCTGGATCGCGTTGAAGACGACCGAGTCGACGAGCTTGATGATCGGCGAGCCGTCCTGCGTAATCCGGTCGATCGTGAGGGTTTCCTCGCCCTCTTCGTCCTCGGAGACAAGCTGCATCCGGAAGTCCTCGGTCGCATCGTCGAGGACGCGCTGCGACGACTCGCTCTTCTGCAGGATGTCACCGATCGCGGCGCGGCTCCCGACCTTCACCCTGAGCGGCAGCCTCACGAGCAGCTCGAGCTCGTCCAGACGCACGACGTCGGTGGGGTCCGCGCAAATGATCGTCATCGCCTTGTCGGTCTTGCTCTCCGGCACGAAGTTGTAGCGCAGCATCCACTCGACCGGGATCGAGCGAAAGAGGTCGGCGTCGATGCGGAACGACGCCAGGTCCACGAAGGGGAGTCCCAGCCGCTCGGAGAGCCCGAGGGCCTGCGCCTCTTCCTCCGCGCGCGAGGAGAAGCGAACGACGTCGGGGACGGGCCTTCCGCTGGAGACCTGTTTCGCCATCAGCGCCTCATGACTTGATCGCCGACATCAGTCGGAACATCGGAAGATAGACCGACAGGAGGATCGTCACGATGACGCCTCCCATGATCACGAGGATCGCCGGCTCGACGAACGAGATCACGCGCGCGAGCAGCAGGTCGATCTCCTCGTCGTAGAACTCGGACACGGACGAGAGCATCTCCTCGAGCGAGCCCGAGGACTCGCCGACCTTGATCATCTCGATCGTCAGATCGGTGAAGATCCCCGTTTCCTCGAGCGTCTTCCAGAGCTCCCGCCCCTCCCGCACCTTCGGCACGACTTCCTTCACGCGGCGCGAGACGGCATAGTTGCCGATGGCGTCGGCCGAGTTCTCGAGCGCCGGCACGAGCGGGGTGCCGCCTCCGAGCAGCGTCCCGAGGCTGCGCGTGAACTGGGTAATCGCGAAACGACGGAAGATGCCGCCGACGATCGGGACGTTCAGGATCGCGCCGTCGAACCACACCCGGCCGGCCGTCGTGCGGAACCACCGGGAGGCGACGAACCCCCCGCCCCCGAGGACCGCGACGATGATCAGGATGTTGGCCTTCAGGAAGTTTGCCATCGACAGGACGACCACAGTGAGCAGGGGAAGGTCGGCGTTGAAGTCCGCAAAGAACTCGGTGAACCGGGGGATGACGTAGGTCATCAGGATCGTGATCAGGCCGGCGGACAGCAGAATCAGGATGGCCGGATACACGAGCGTCGAAACGACCTTGCGCGAGAGCGCGATGACGGTCTTCTGGTACTTCACGTAACGGCGCAGGACGCTCTCGATCTCGCCCGACTTCTCCCCCGCCTTCAGCGAGGTCCAGTAGAGCCGCGGGAAGAGGTCGCCCTCCTCGGCGAAAGCCTCGGAGATCGACATGCCCGAATTCACGCGCTCGCGCACGTCGGCGAGGACGCGGCGCAGCGTCGGGCTCTTCTGGCGCTCGAGCAGGATCTCGAAGGAGCGCACGACCGGAAGGCCCGCCTTGAGCAACGCGATCAGCTCCTGGTTGAAGATGAGGAACTCGCTCATCTTCAGGTGCCCCTTGCCCGGCCCCTTCTTGCCGCCGATGCGGAAACCCTGGCGCTTGACTTCGAACACGTGGCCGCCGCGCCGCTCGACCTCCATGCGCGCCGCGCCAATGTCGATGGCCATGACCGATTGCTCGGCCACCGAGCCGTCCGGCCAGCCGGCCTTCACGCGGAACTCCGTCAAGGCCGCTTCTCCGCCGCTTTTGCCCCCGCCGCGCCCTTCTCCACGCCGGCGCGCGGCACTTCCTCGGCGAGGAGAACCAGGATGAGCGCGCTCTTGGAGGCCTCGTCCTTCGTCGCCCCGAGGACGAGCGTCTGCGAGAGCGTGACGGGAACCGACGTGCGCAAGAGCGGCCGCATCAGGCCCGGCTGCCCCGGCTTGCTGCTCCAGAGCTTCGACAGCGTGAACGCCGAGAGCAGCAGCTCGTTGCTGCCGCTCGAGGACAGGATCG
>JANMPW010000592.1:0-3868 GCA_031370065.1 Acidobacteriota bacterium | reverse complement strand
CACCTGTTCTGCGTCGGAGACTCTTAGCCGCTCCCCCAATTCGCGCGGCCGAGGCGAAGCTTTGGAACACAACGGGGAGAACACATGGGCACGCAGGAACTGACGACCGGATCCCAGGGGACGCGCATGAACACTCAAGAGCTCATCGCCGAATCACAGAAGTGGCTCGACATCATCTCCGCGAAGGAGCTTTCGCAGGAGCAGAGGGACAAGATCGAGCACGACACCGTCGACAACTTTTCCTTCTATTACAACCGCGGCTACCTCGAATACCGCAAGTCGGTCATCGAGATGCGGGAGAACCCGGCCCTCGAGTGGGTCGGCGAGGGCTCGACGTTTCAGGATCTCGCCGGCCGCACGTACATCGACTGCCTCGGCGGATACGGGATCTACAGCGCCGGCATCCGCCATCCGAAGATCTTGAAGGCCGTCGCCGATCAGCTCCAGCGCATGCCGCTCTCGTCGCAGGAGCTACTCGACCCGCTGCGCGGGGCGCTGGCGGAGCTCCTCGGCGAGATCACGCCGGGTGACCTGCAGTATTCGTTCTTCATCAACAACGGCACCGACGCCGTCGAGGGTGCGATCAAGCTCGCACGGGTCTTCACGGGCCGCACGAACTTCATCAGCTCGATTCGCGGATTCCACGGGAAGAGCTGCGGTTCGCTATCGCTGCTCGGCAAGTGGGAGTACCGGGAGCCGTTCCTGCCGCTCTTGCCCGGCATCCACTTCGTGGAGTTCGGCGACGCGGACGCCGTCATCGAGGAGCTCTACAAGGCCGACGCCACAGGCAAGGGCATCGCGGGCGTCATCATGGAGCCCGTCCAGGGAGAGGCCGGAGCGATCGTTCCGCCCGACGACTTCTGGCCGCGCATCCGCAAAGCGTGCGACGAGTACGGGGCGCTCCTGATCGCCGACGAGGTCCAGACCGGGCTCGGGCGCACGGGCAAGCTCTTCGGCGTGGACCACTGGGACGTGGTGCCCGACATCATGTGTCTCGGCAAGGCGATCGGCGGGGGCGTGATGCCCCTCTCGGCCTTCATCTCGACACCGAAGATCTGGAGCGTGCTCGAGACGAACCCCTTCATCCATTCCTCGACCTTCGGCGGAAATCCGCTCGCCTGCGCGGCCGGCATCGCGGCAATCAACGTCACTCTCGAGGAGGACCTTTCGGGACAGGCGGCGAGAAAGGGCAAGTACCTCCTCGTCCAACTCATCCGCCTCAAGATGCGCTTCGACCGCCTCATCCATCGCGTCGGCGGGAAGGGCCTGCTCCTCGGGATCGAATTCGTCAACACGGAAATCGGCTACAAGGTCGTCGCCGGCCTCTTCCGCCGCGGCATCCTGGTGGCCGGAACGCTGACGAATTCCAAAGTCGTCCGCATCGAGCCCGCGCTCAACATCCCGGACAAGCTCATCAACGAGGTCCTCGGCGCCCTCGAGGAGACGCTCAAGGAAGTTGACGACGCGACGCCCGACATCAAGGCCGACGAGGACTGAAGGCCACGATGAAAATCGCGATCCTCGGCGCCGCCGGCGCCATGGCCCAGGTCGTCCTGCGCGACCTGCTCGAGTTCGTCCCGGACGTCGAAATCACCGCGGCGGACCGGAAGCCGATCGCCCATGGCGACCCGCGCATACAGCCGGCGACGTTCGACGCGCGGGACGAGGCCGCCACGGCCCGCCTGCTCGAGGGGCATGACGCCGTCTTGAACTGCGTCACCTACTACTTCAACGTTCCCATCATGCGGGCGGCGCTGGCCGCCCGCGTTCCGTACTCGGACCTCGGCGGCCTTTACCACGGCACGCTCCAGCAGTTTGCCCTGCACGAAGACTTCGTGCGCGCGGGGGTGCCGGCCCTGCTCGGCATGGGCTCGACGCCCGGCATCACCAACGTGATGGCCGGCGTCCTCTCCCGGGGCCTCGATACGATCGAGGCGGTGCACGTCCGCGTCGGCTGCATCGATCGCGGCGCCTCCGGCCCGCTCCCGGTGCCGTATGCCCTCGATACGCTGATCGACGAGTTCTCGCTCGAGCCGATGGTCTTCCGCGACGGCCGTCCCGCCGCGGTGCCGCCCATGAGCGGGCGTGAGACGATCGAGTTCCCGCAGCCCGTCGGGCCCGCCGAGGCGCTCTACACGCTCCACTCCGAAGTCGCCATGTTCCCCCGCTCCTTTCCGGGCCTGCGCGAGGCGAGCTTCAAGGTCGCCTTCGAGCCTGCGTTCACCGCGAAAATCCGCTTCCTCGTCGAGCTCGGGTTCGCGTCCCGCGAGAAGCTCGGAGGCTCGCTCTCGCCCCGCGAGGTGCTGCTCGCGCTCGCGGCCCGCCAGACCGTGCCGGCCGGCGAGCCGAACGACTGCGACGCCCTGCGGGTTGAGTTGACCGGGCAGAAGGACGGCCAGGCGATCACGCGCCGCGCCGAAATGATCGTCCGGCCCCATTCCGCATGGAAGGTTGCCGCCGGAAGCCTCGATACGGGCGTCCCCCTCTCCATCGCCGGCCAGTTGCTCGGCAGCCGCACCATCCGCGCGCCCGGCGTTCTGTGCCCCGAGACGGCGGTGCCGGGCGAGCTCTTCTTCGAAATGCTCGAACGCCGCCAGATGCGCGTCCGCTGGAGCTGACCCGGACCCCCATAATTCTTCCGAAAGGACCCGACGTGCCCATCGCATCCATCAACCCCGCGACCGGCGAAACCCTGCGCACCTTCGAAGCGCTCTCGGAAGCCGAGATCGAGCGCCGCCTTGCTCTTGCCGCAAGCCTCTTCCCCCGCTGGCGGACGGTCTCCTTCTCCGAGCGCGCGGGCCGGCTGCTGCGCGCAGCGGAGATCCTCGAGTCCCGCAAGCAGGAGTGGGGGCGGATCATGACGCTCGAGATGGGCAAGCCCATCGGGGCTGCCATCGCCGAGGCCGAGAAGTGCGCGTGGGTCTGCCGCTTCTACGCGGAGCAGGCCGAGCGGTTCCTCGCTGACGAACCAGTCTCCACCGACGCGAGCTCGAGCTTCGTGCGCTACGACCCGCTCGGGCCCGTGCTCGCGGTCATGCCGTGGAACTTCCCGTTCTGGCAGGTGTTCCGATTCGCCGCGCCGGCCCTCATGGCCGGCAACGTCGGCCTGCTCAAGCATGCGTCGAACGTCCCGCAGTGCGCCCTCGCCATCGAGGACATCTTCCGGCAGGCCCGGTATCCCGAAGGGGCCTTCCAGACGCTGCTCGTCGGCGCCGAGCGCGTCGGCGCCCTCATCGAGGACCCGCGCATCGCGGCCGTCACGCTCACGGGCAGCGAAGGCGCCGGCGTCAGCGTGGGCCGGACGGCGGGAGGGGAGCTCAAGAAGACCGTCCTGGAGCTCGGCGGGAGCGACCCCTTCATCGTGATGCCGAGCGCCGACGTCGTCGCAGCCGCCGCGACCGCGGTGAAGGCGCGCACGGTCAACAACGGCCAGTCCTGCATCGCCGCCAAGCGCTTCATCGTGCACGAAGAGGTCGCCGAGGAGTTCGAGCGGATCTTCGTCGAGCGCATGGCCGCCCTCAAGGTCGGCGATCCCGCGGATTCGTCGGTCGAGATCGGCCCGCTCGCGACGCCCTCGATCGCCGCGGAAGTGGACGAGCTCGTGCGCAAGAGCATAGCCGCGGGAGCAAAGCTGCGCCTCGGCGGCAAGCGCCTCGAGGGCCCCGGTAACTTCTACGCCCCGACCGTCCTCGCGGACGTCCCTCCCGACAGCCCCGCGGCCCTGGAGGAGATCTTCGGCCCGGTGGCGAGCCTCTTTCGCGTCAAGAGCCTCGACGAGGCAATTGCCCTGGCCAACGGGACCCGCTTCGGCCTCGGGGCCTCGGCCTGGACCCGCGACGCAGCCGAGCGCGAGCGCTTGATCCGAGGC
>JANMPW010000552.1:0-5424 GCA_031370065.1 Acidobacteriota bacterium | reverse complement strand
GACCAGTCTCCGGAGGGCCTCGCCTCGCCCCTGAAGGCGTACAGCGCGGCGGCCGACGCGACGGTCCGCGCGGGAACGAGCGGCCTCTTCTACTACAGCGGCATCGCGTTCAACCGGGGCACGAACAACGGCGCCGTCTTCGTCGCGCGCCACCTCGACGCCAACCAGAAGGAGAACGGCGACGCCACGCTGGGCAAGGACACGATCAAATACATCTCGACCGTGGTCGTGGACACGGGAACCTCCGGCCAGTTCATCGACAAGCCGTGGATCGCGGTGGACATCCCCCGTGCGGGCGCCGCGATGTGCACGTTCAGCCCGTTCGGGACCCCGCAAAGCTTTCCGGCCGGCAACGTCTACCTGGTCTGGAGCCGCTTCACCGGAAGCACCAGCACGAAGATCATGTTCTCCCGCTCGCTGGACTGCGGCAAGACCTGGTCGAATCCCTCCAAGCTCTCGGAGTCGAACTCGATCAACCAGGGGACGAGCATGGCGGTCGACCCGGTCTCCGGCGCGATCTACGTCACCTGGCGCCGGTTTGCGACCTCGAGCCAGCCGGACGCGATCCTCGTCGCGAAGTCGACCGACTTCGGCGGGACCTTCCCCTCGAGGAACACGAAGGAGATCGCGACGATCACCCCGTTCGACCAGGGGACCACCACGACGCAGTTCCGGACGAACGCCCTGCCAACGATCGCGGTCTCGGTCGACTCCGCCACCGCCAGCCGCGTCCACGTGGCGTGGGCGCAGCGCAACGCCTCGACGGGAGATGCCCGGATCGTCATGTCGACGTCGTCGAGCGGCGCCACGTGGAGCGCTCCGGCCGCGGCGGACGCCTCCCCGATCACGGACGATGACGGCAACTCCTTCTCCCGCGGCCACCAGTTTATGCCCCAGCTGACCTTCGTGGCCGGCCGCCTCGTGCTCGTCTACTACGACCAGCGGCTCGACCACACGCTCGGCTTCCACATCCCGAACAACCCGTTCGCTCCGGATGCGCAGGGGCGCTTCTACCTCGTCCGGCGCGATGCGAAGGGCGAGCTGCCGGCCCATCCCGAGCAGGTCTTCACGCTGCGGATCGACGACGCGACGTTGACGACGCGCCGGCACACGGTGGACCTGCGTGTCGCCGAGGCGCTGGCCGGCGCTGCACCGAGCTTTTCCTCGTCGAGCGTGTCGCAGTACCGGTTCGGCGTGAGGGCGACTGACGACACTGGCAACCCGATCGGCCCGCCGACGGGCCTGAACCAGCTGCAGGTCAACCCCCCGAACCTGCCGCTCTTCTCGCAGGGCACGCTTGCGTTCTTCGGGGACTACATCGACGTGGCCGGCCAGAACTTCAAGCCGAACGGCTCCGGCGGCTGGACTTTCAACACGTCCGCCTCGAGCCCCCTGATCGCGTACGCCACCTGGACCGACAACCGCGACGTCAAGCCGCCCGTGGACGGCAACTGGGCCAACTACACGCCGACCGGACCGGTCCACCAGAGCGTGCTCGACCCGACGAAGCAGACCCCGCTGTGCGTGAACGGCCAGGAGGGCATGCGCAACCAGAACATTTACAGCAGCCGGATCACGGAAGGGTTGCTCGTGGGGTCGCCCCAGAACGTCAAGCCGCTCTCCTCGACGTTCCAGCGCTCCTTCGTGGTGACGCTGCAGAACCTCACGAGCCAGCAGCGCACGTTCCGCTTGACGGTCACCCAGCCTTCGGGGGGGCAGGCCTCCTTCCTCCAGGCCACCTCCCAGACTACGCTCGACGTGACGATCGGCGCGCGCTCGGGCGCCGCCCGGCCCTTGTTCGCGAAGTCTTCGAACGTGGCCGCGAGCTTCACCGTCAACGTGGCTGAGGTCGGTGGGCCGCTTTCGGGCTCGATCGGGATGAACCCCGAGGGCTCGGTGTCGCCGCTCGCGCAGCCTGACGGTACGACCGCTGACATTGGGACGCTCGAGATCTACACCCCCGGCTTCCAGGTCTGGAACCCGTCCAACCCGAACCCGTTTCTCAACATTTCCAACCCGAACCAGGTCCTCAACATCTCGAACCTGAACATCTCGAACGCCGACCCGGCGATCCTGAACATCTCGAATCTCAACATCTCGAACCTGAACATCTCGAATCTCAACATCTCGAACCCGGATCCGGCGCAGCTGAACATCTCGAATCTCAACATCTCGAACACCACGGCCGCGAACCTGAACATCTCGAACCTGAACATCTCGAACACCCCGGAGAGCGACACGACATACGCCGTGGTCAACTCCGGCAACACGGCCCACTCCTACCGGGTCGCGCTCTACGGCAACAACCCGTACAGCACTCCGCTGCAGCTGATCGTCACGAAGAATTCCACGACGCCGGCGAGCGCGAGCTGCGTCCTCCTGAACCAGCCCCAGAGCGTCGTCGTGTCGAACGTCAACGAAGCGGTGATCTCGGCCGACCTCGCTTCGGCCACGAACCCGAACATTTCCGACTCGAGCGTTTCGAACTCCACGATGGCCCTGGCGCCGGGCGAGACGGCTTTCGTGACCCTGCGCGCGGCGCTGACGCCCGAGCAGATGGCGCAACTGACCCACAGCCTGACGCCGGTCGTCACTGCGCACGGGACCAACACGAACGGGTCGGTGCCGGACTTCGCCGCGCTCCTCTTCGTTCAGACGGCGGGCGGGACGACGCTTCCGGCCGCCCTGGTCGGGACTCCCTACAGCACCACGCTTCAGGCAGTCGGCGGCAAAGCGCCGCTGACGTGGACGCTCGCGCCGGGAGGCACGCTCCCCACGGGGCTGACCCTTTCCCCCGCTGGCGTCATCTCCGGCACGCCGTCTGGCTCGGGGAGCTTCACGTTCACGGCGCAGGTTACCGACTCGACTGCGGGCACGCCGCAAACGGCAACCCAGGCGTTCAGCCTCGCGGTGAACGCCCGCACGACCGCGACCTCGATCGCCTTCGGGGGAAACCCCGTCGTCGTGGGTCAGGCGACATCCGTGACCGTCACGGTCACGGACACGCAGGGCAGCGGGACGGCGTCGAGCCCGACCGGCACCATCGCCCTGGCCGGCTCCGGTCTCTCAGCCTCGAGCTGCGTCCTGGCCCCGACCGTCGTCGGGGCTTCGGCCTGCCAAGTCACGGTCACCCCGACGTCGGCGGGGACCTCGACCATCGCGGCGAACTTCTCCGTCACGGCCGTGCATCTTCTGAGCGGCGCCTCGACGGGCCTGACGGTCAATCCGGCGGCGACGGCAACGGCCCTTTCCTCCAGCCCGAACCCCTCGGTCTACGGTCAGATGGCCACGTTCATGGCGAGCGTGACGGCAGTGGCGCCCGGAAGCGGAACGCGCACGGGAAGCGTAACCTTCTTTGAAGGGGCCACGCCTCTCGGCACGGCGCCTCTCTCCACAGGGGGCAGCGCCAGCTTCGCGACGGCGGCGCTTTCCGGCGGCGTCCACACCGTCACGGCGGTTTACGGAGGGGATGCGAGCTTCACCGGCAGCACGTCGGCGCCTCTCGCGCACGCGGTCAATCCCGCCGGCACGGCGACAGGTATCGCGTCCAGCCTGAATCCGTCCGCCCTCGGCCAGTCGGTGATGTTCACGGCGACCGTGACGTCGGCGGCGGGCGTTGCGACGGGAACGGTGACCTTCCTCGACGGGGCGGTGACGCTCGGCACGGCGGGGCTCTCCGGCAGCTCCGCGAGCTTCGCAACGGCGGGGCTTTCGGCCGGAGTGCACTCGATCACGGCGGTCTACGGCGGGAGCGCGAGCTTTGCCGGCAGCACGTCGAGTGCCCTGACGCAGACGGTCCTCGCGTTCTACACGTTCACCGGCTTCCTGTCGCCGATGGCGCCGGCGGGGACGCTCGCGGCGCCGAGTTTTTCGGGCGGCGCCAACTATGGCTCGGCGATTCCGATTAAGTGGAAGCTCCAGGACTCGTCGGGAAACTACCTGTCCGACCTCGCCACGGCGCAGCTGATGCAGGCCGTCGCCTACACAGGCGGGGCCTGCTCGGGCCAAGCGACCGGCCAGGCGTACGTTCTCTACAACCCGACGGTCGGCGCGACGGGCGGGAGCACGTTCCGGTACGACGCGGGCACCAAACAGTTCATCTTCAACTGGGATACGTCCTACGTCGGGAGTCCCGGCTGCTACGAGGTCGAACTGCAGCTGAACGACGGCAGCGCGATCAAGGCGACAATCGAGAGCCTCCAGTAGGACCGACCTCGGAGCGACGTGGCGGCGGGCGCGGCCGGTCCGCCGACGTTTCTATTTGCCGGCGAGCCGGCGGCGAGCGTCGGCGGCGAACGGGCCGCCCTCGCCGGTCTGGACGGCGAGGAAGGCCTTGAACGCGTCAGCGGCTCCGGGGCTCTTCAGGACTTCGCGGGTGCGGCCGAGGTAGTAGTAGGCGAGCGGAAAAACGTGAAAGGTCGGCACCTCGTCGAGGTAGACGGCGGTCGCCTCGCCACGGCGCTTGACGCAGGCGTCGAATTCGGCGTCCGCCTCGGCGAACGAGCCCGCCCCCAGGTACGCGCGCCCGAGGGCGGCCCGCACGAGCCACGAGTCCGCCAGTTTGCGGGCCTCCTTGAGCCGGGTGATCGCGTCCCGGTAGCTTCGGCGCTTGAGCTCCGCCTCGCCGCGCAGGAGCCCGGCATACATCTGCGGATCCGGCTCCAGCCGCGCTTCGAGCTGTCCGGCCGCCGCGAGCGCCTTTCTCTCCTCGCCCCCCTCGATCAGAACGCGGGCGGCGCTGACGACCACGGCGAGCTCGCTGCTCATGCCCATGGCCCGCTCGGCCGCGGCGATCGCCCGGGCCGTCTGGCCGCTCTCGACGTAGGCCTCGGCGAGCGTCGTCAGCTTGCGGGCGGCCTCGTCCGAGTTCTTCGCGGCGACGTCGGCCTCGATCGCGTTCTCGAGGATGGTCCGGGCGTCGGAGATGCGCCCCTGGTAGAGGGCGAGGTCGGCGAGCCCGGCCGCGGCGGAGGAGGCTCCCGCGGGGCCGCTTGCGGCGAGCTTGTTCCAGGTCGCGAGGGCCGACTGCGGCCGCCCCGCGCCAAGCTCCGAGAGTGCGAGGCCCACGTAGGCCAGCACGAATTGCGGGTTCATCTGGAGCACGGTCTTCTGTTCGCGCGCGCCGGTCTCGAAGTCGCCGGCGTACATCGCGATGAGTCCGAAGTTATTCCGCTGCGGGACGTTTTTCGGATAGACCTCGATCGCGCGGCGCCCCCACGCGAGCGCGTTCGGCATGTCGCGCTTGACGAAATACGCGAATGCCAGGTTCGCGATGCCGGCGGTGTCCGCAGGGTACTGCTTGACGAGGGCGCTGAACTCTTCGATCGCGTTGTCCGGGCTGCGGATCAGGAGGTAGTAGCCGCCGCGGGTGCGGAACTTTTCGCGGTCGCTCATCCGGTCGATGCGGGCGAGCGCATCCTTGTA
>JANMPW010000542.1:0-8547 GCA_031370065.1 Acidobacteriota bacterium | reverse complement strand
CGCCCAGTGGATCTTTCCCCAGCGCTCGTTCATCATCCGTCCGAACATCTTCGGGTACCAGAAGTAGAGGCCCGCGAAGGCGCCGAAGAGCGAGCCGCCGAAGAGCACGTAGTGGATGTGCCCGACGATGAAGTACGTGTCGTGGATGAAGATATCGACCGGCGTCGAGGCCATGAAGATGCCCGAGAGCCCGCCGATGACGAACATCGAGACGAACGCCAGCGCGTTCAACATGGGAGTCTTGAAGATGATGTTCCCGCCCCAGAGCGTGCCCAGCCAGTTGAAGACCTTGATGGCCGAAGGCACGGCAATCACCATCGTCGAGATCATGAAGGACGTGCCGAGAATCGGGTTCATGCCGCTCTGGAACATGTGGTGGCCCCAGACGATAAAACCGAGGCCGGCAATGCCGCACATCGAGTAGGCCATCGCGCGGTAGCCGAAGATGGGCTTGCGCGAGAAGACCGGAAGGATCTCCGAGGTGATGCCCATCGCGGGCAGGATCATGATGTAGACCTCGGGGTGCCCGAAGAACCAGAAGAGGTGCTGCCAGAGTAGCACCTGCCCGCCCCCGGCATTGGGCCAGGGCTGCCCCGAGATGATGAGCCCCGCCGGCAGGAAGAAGGTCGTGCCGAGGATGCGGTCGAAGAGCAGCATGATGAGCGCGGCCGAGAGGACCGGTAGCGCCAGCAGCAGCAGGAGCGCCGTGATGAAGAGGGACCACACCGTCAGCGGCAGCCGGAAGAAGGTCATGCCCGGCGCCCGCATGTTGATGATCGTCGTGAGGAAGTTGACCGCCGTCAAGAGCGACGACAGACCCAGGATCAGCAGCGAAACGAGCCAGAGCGTCTGCCCCTTCGGCTGGATCGCCGACAGCGGCGCGTAGGAGGTCCATCCGCCCGCGGCCGCGCCGCCCGTCACGAAAAAGGACCAGATGATGATCACGGCGGCCGGCACGGCCACCCAGAAGGACGCCATATTGAGCTTCGGGAATGCCATGTCGCGGGCGCCGATCTGGATCGGGACCACGAAGTTCCCGAAGGCGCCAATCAGGATCGGCATGATCGCGAAAAAGATCATGATCGTCGCGTGCATGGTGAAGAGCGAGTTGTAGTACTCGGGAAGCATCAACCCGCCCGGCATGCCCTCGGGCGCGAGCTTGCCCATGAAGGGCAGCGCCCGGCCGGGCCACGCCAGCTGGTAGCGGACGAGGGTCGCCAGCAGCCCCCCGACCACGAGCATCGTGAGCGCATAGAAGAGGTACTGGATGCCGATCACCTTGTGATCGAGCGAGAACACGTACTTGCGCCAGAAGGAGGTGGGGGCCGCGTGGACCCCGGCGTGGTGGACTTCCCGCGGTTTGGCAACCGTGCTCAAGAATTGCCCCTTTTTTCCGGCGCGACGACGCCAACGGCCGGCTGTTGTTCGGCCGCCTGCGCCGAGGCCTGCTCGGCGAGCCACTTCTGATAGTCCTCGGCGGTGTCCACCGTGACGAATCCCTTCATCCGGTAGTGGCCGAGTCCGCACAGCTCGGCGCAAGCGATTTCCCAGTTGCCGACCTTGTTGCCCTCAAACCAGATGCGCGTCTTCATCCCCGGGACCGCGTCCTGCTTGACACGGAACTCGGGCATGAAGAACGAGTGGATGACGTCTTTCGACGTCAGCTCGACGACGACCGGCTTGCCGACGGGAAAGTGAAGCTGGTTCAGGGTCAGGACGTCGTCGGGGGTGCCGAACTTGCCGTCCGCGCCGGGATAGCGGAAGTTCCACGCGAACTGCTCGCCCGTGACCTGGATCTGGAGCGCGTCGTGGGGCATGTGCTCCTTGATCTCCTCCCACATGCGGCGGGACAGGAGCGCGACCATTACGCAGATGAGCGCCGGGACGATCGTCCAGACGACCTCAAGGCGGCCGTTGCCGTGCGTGTACTTCGCGACGCGGCCTTCGCGGTGGCGGTACTTCCAGAGGAAGATGAGCAGCATCGCCTCGACGATGACGAACACCACCCCGGTGATCCACATGATGAGGTGGAACATCCCATCGATCTGGGGGGCGTAGGTTGAGGCCTGCTCGGGCAGGCTCATCCAGGCGGGCCAGGCACCCGCGGCCGCCGGCGAGAACGCCGCCGCGCAAAAGAAAAGCGCCGACCGGAGAGCCCGGGCGGCGCAGGGAAACCGATTTGTGTCGTTCACAGCGGCTTAGAGTACCGGACTATCCCTTGAAGTTGAAGTCCACCGTTTTCGCGTCGGTCCCGGTGATCGTCACGTTCTGCGTCTGCGTGCCGTACTTCTCGTGCCACGCCTCGATCACGTAGTTGCCGGGCGGCAGGTTCTTGATCTCGAACGCGCCCTGGTCGTTCGTGACGGCGAAGAAGGGGTGGTTGAAGACGCCCGTGTAGGCGCCCATCCACTTGTGCACGTCGCACTTGAAACGGATCGGCACCTCGACGCTGTCGAACTTCTTGACCGTCTCCATGCCCTTGAACGGCTGGCCGATGTTGAACTCGGCGTTCTTCTTGGGCAGGGCGTGGATGTTGTGGATCGTGCCGTCGCTGTTCAGGACCTTGAGCGGCTGGCCGGCCTGCATGCCGAAAACGTGCGGCCGATACTGGCAACCGTGCTGGTCGAGCGTGATCGCCGCGGTCGGCACCGGGTACGTCCCGTTGACGCCTTCCTTGACGTAGACGAGCACCCACTCGAGCGTCTTGTTGGGGTTGACCACCACTTCCTGGTCGTAGACCGGCTCCTTGTGCTCGGACTTGCAGAAGGCGTCCGCGTCCATCTTGATGGCCGCCATCTTGGGGGCGGTCCCCTCGAAGTTCACCTTTCCCGTGACCGTGGCGCCGCCGGTGGCGGGGGCGGCAGCCGCTGCAGGGGCCGCGGCCGTCGAGGCGGAAGCGGCTGGCTTGGAGGACCCCTCGTCCTCCATCAGGGCATCCTCGTCTTTTTTCCCGCCGCAGGCGAGAAGGGTGAGGGTCGCGGACGTCACGAGGCACAGATAGAGGGCGCGCTTCAACATGGGAAAAGCTCCTTTGTGAGATCTGTCGGGCCCCCGGGACGCTGGCCGCACTCGCGCAAGCGCCATCGAAAGCCGAGCGATCATATCGGAGCCCTCCGCGCGTTTTCAAGCGCGGGGCGGGTGGTATGTTCCCGTCTGGCCGTGCCGACGACGATTGCCGCCGAAAGACTCTGCAAATCCTTCTCGGCGACGCCGCTATTCTCCGACCTCTCGTTCACGGCCGCCCGCGGCCTCGTCGCGGTCGCCGGGTCCAACGGCAGCGGAAAGACGACCCTCTTGAAGATCCTGGCCGGGCTGCTGCGGCCGTCGGCCGGCCGCGTCCGGATCGAGGCGGAGGCAGGGCCCGAACTGACGCCCACGCAACGCCGCCTGGCCGTGGGTTGGGCGGGGCCGGACCTCGCGCTCTACGGGGAGCTGACCGCGGAAGAAAACCTCCGGTTTTTCCGGACCGCCGGGGGCCGGGACGCCGGCCTACCCGAAATCCGCCAGCGGCTGGCCGAGGTCGGGCTGGCCGAGGAGGCGATGCGGCGGCGGGTCGAGGAGTACTCGACCGGAATGAAGCAGAGGCTCCGGATCGCCTTCGCCCGTCTTTTCGACCCGGCCGTGCTCGTCCTCGACGAGCCGATGACAGGGCTCGATCCCGAGGGGCGGGAGACCATCGCGCGGGCGATCGCGGCGGCGCGCAAGACCAGCACGGTCATTCTCGCCTCGAACGACGAGCGAGATTTTGTCGAGCCGGAGCAGAGGATCGAATTGGGAAGAAGTCGCGAGTCGAGTGGATAGTCCCGGCGTGCTCGCGCGGGTCTGGGCGGTCTGCGCCAAGGACGCGACACAGGAGTTGCGGCGCCGGGTGGCGATCGTCGCGGTGTTCTTCTTTGCGGCCACCGCGCTCACGCTCGTATCGTTTGCCATCGGACCGTTCCGCCTGCCTGCGGACGACCGGCCGGCGCTCCAGGCGGCGCTTCTCTGGATCATCCTCTTCTTCGCCGCGGCAACCGGGCTGCCGCGCGCGTTCGTCGCCGAGGAGGAAGCGGGAACCGGGCTCGCGCTGCGCAAGACCGTGCCGGCGACACTGGTGCTCGCGGGAAAGAGCCTGTTCAACCTGGTTCTCTTTCTCGCGATCGCGGCCGTCACGATCCCGGGGTTCCTCGTCCTGCTCGACTGGAAGATCGGCAATGCGGCTGCCATCGCGGCGACGATGCTCGCCGGCGGCTACGGCCTAGCCGTCGTCTCGACTTTCCTCTCGGCGCTCGTCGCGAGGGCCGGCCAGCACAATGTCCTCTTCGTCCTGATCGCCTTCCCGCTCGTTCTTCCCCTTCTGCTCACGGCGATCGCCGCCACCATCGAGGCCACGGCCGGCGGCTTCCCCGCGACGCCGCTGCGGGTTCTCGTCGCCTACGACGGCGCGGCGACGTGCGCGGCGTATATGCTGGCGGGCGTGGCCTGGGAGGACTGAAGCCGTTTCAGGTTTCAGGAAACCAGGACACTCTTGAGACTTGGAACTTGAAACGCGAGATTCGAGATGAAGATCCTTAAGCTCCTCCTGCTCCCTTACATGGCCGCCGTCGTGGGGGCCGCGTTCCTGTGGCCCGAGCCGGCGAAGGGGTTCCTCGGCGAGTCCTCCCGGATCGTCTTTTTCCACGTGCCCTGCGCGTGGACGTCGACGCTGGCCTTTCTGGTGGCAGCCGGGTACTCGCTCGCTTACCTGCTGCGGGGCAACCCCTGGCACGACGATGTCGCCGCGGCGGCGGTGCGGATCGGCCTTCTCTTCGGGGTGCTGACGCTCATCACGGGCTCGCTTTTCGCCAACATCATGTGGGGATCGTGGTGGAACTGGGACCCGCGCGAGTCCTCGTACTTGCTCCTCGTGTTTCTCTACGCGGCGTACCTCTTCCTGCGCTCCGCCGTCGAGGACCCCGAGCGGCGGCCCCGGATCGCCGCCGCATACGCCCTCTTCGCCGCCGTTCTGATGCCCTTTCTCGTCTTCGTGGCGCCGCGGGTGACGGCGTCCCTGCACCCCCAGACCGTCATCAACCCACAGGGCAAGATCCTCATGGACACTCCCACGCGGGCGGTCTTCTTCGGAGCGCTGGCCGGCTTTTCGGGGCTATTCCTCTGGATGCTGTCCCTGGATGCGCGGGCGAGCCGCCTCGCGCGGACCGGGCGAAATGCGGCCCGCGCCTGATGTGTTTTAATCATGCCCTCGGACCTGTCTTCGACGACAGTTGAGCGGAGCACAGGGAAGGCAGAGAGTAGAAAGCCATGACGAGCCTGGGTTACCTCGCAGCGGTCAACGTCGTCATCTGGGTGGGGCTCTTCGCCTACCTGTGGCGGCTCGACCGCCGGCTCACGCAGAAGGAGAGCGGACGATGAAGAAAGGCTACTGGCTCGCGGCCGTCCTCACGCTCGCCTTCGTCGGCTTCGGTCTCTCCGCCTTCCAGAAGACGCTGACTCCCTACCTCTCCTTCGACGAGGCGAAGAAGGCCCGCAGCGTCGTCCAGGTCATGGGCTCCCTCGACAAGCAGAGCGACCGCTACGACACGAAGAGTGAAGAACTCTCCTTCGACCTCGTGGACGCCGACGGCCGGCACATGCCGGTCGTGTACCGCGGCGTGCGGCCCGGCAACTTCAAGGACGCCATCTCAATCGTCGCGATCGGCCGCTACAAGGAAGGCCGCGTCGAGGCGGAGAAGCTGCTCGTCAAGTGCCCGTCCAAGTACCAGGGCGCCGAGGTCGAGAAGGCCTACGCGTCCAAGCCCGCTCCCGGTAAAGCCTCCTGATGTACGTCTGGCCCGGCGTCGTCGCGATCTGGAGCGCTCTCATCGCGGGCCTCGCCTCCGCGATCACGTACCTGCGGGTCGATCGCGGGCGCAAGGACCTGCTGCCGCTCGCCCGGACGACCTACACAGCCTTCGCCGTCTCGGTCGTGGCGTCGGCCGCGATCCTGATGACGCTGCTGCTGCAGCACCGATTCGACGTCTCGTACGTCAATTCTTACTCGGGCCTGGACTTGCCGCTCCACTTCCTGATCTCGACGTTCTGGGCTGGGCAGGAGGGATCGTTCCTGCTCTGGTGCTTCTGGGGCTCGCTCATCGGCCTCTTCGTCTGGAGAAGCGCCAAGGAACAGGAAGCCCCGGTCATGGTCGTCTACCTCTCGACCTTCCTTGGGCTCATCGCGATCCTTTGCAAGCAGAGCCCGTTCAAGCTGCTGCCGCCTCCGGCGCCGTTGGATGGAGCGGGGCTCAATCCCCTCCTCCAGGACCCGTGGATGGTCATCCACCCGCCAATCATGTTTATCGGATTCGCGTCGCTCTCGGTGCCGTTCTCCTTCGCGATCGCGGCCCTCTGGAAAAAGCGTTGGGATGGCTGGATCACGCGCGCCCTCCCCTGGGCGCTGCTGACCTTCCTGACGCTGGGCACCGCGATCCTGATGGGCGGCTACTGGGCCTACAAGACGCTCGGCTGGGGCGGCTACTGGGGCTGGGACCCGGTGGAGAACACGAGCCTCGTTCCGTGGATCTTCACGACCGCGCTCGTCCACGGCATGTTCCTCCAGCGCGCCAGGAAGCGCCACCGCAAGGTCAACCTCCTGCTCGCCTGCACGGCCTACGCTGCAATCCTCTACGGGACGTTCCTCACGCGCTCGGGCGTGCTCGCGGACTTCTCGGTCCACTCGTTCATCGACCTCGGCATCACGGGGTGGCTCGTCGGGATCCTCGGTACGTTCATCGGGCTCTCCGCCGCGCTGATCGCCTGGCGCTGGTGCGCGATCCCGAAGGCGGAGGACGAGGAGCCGGCGCTGCTGTCCCGCAGCGTATTCCTCATCCTGGGCATCGCGGTCTTCTGCGCGCTCGCAAGCGTGATCCTGCTCGGGACCTCGGCCCCGATCCTGACGCGGCTCGGCGGGACGCCGTCGCAGGTGCAGACGAGTTTCTACGGAAAGACCACGACGCCGGCCGGGTTCCTCCTCGTGCTGCTCGCCGGGCTCGTGCCTTTCGTGGGCTGGAAGGGGGAAAAGGGGCGCGATCTTCTGAAGAGCTCGCGGCGCTCCCTCGCCGTGGCGGCCGTTCTGACCTTTGCGGCCTTCGCGCTCGGGGCCGACAAGCCCGACACGCTCGTCCTTCTCTTCGCGGCCTTTTTCGCGGCCGACATGAACCTGCGCGCCGTGCTCCGCAAGGCGGGCAGCGGCAAGTTCGGCGGCGCCGGCGGATACCTCGCCCACGTGGGGGTCGGCATCATGTTGTCCGGCATCGTCATCTCCGGGGCCTACACCGTCTCGAAGCGCGTCACCCTGCCGGTCA
Organism: Acidobacteriota bacterium; assembly: GCA_031370065.1. GTDB lineage: Bacteria > Acidobacteriota > Thermoanaerobaculia > UBA5066 > Gp7-AA6 > DAHUXD01. The sequence goes on along the minus strand of JANMPW010000542.1, from coordinate 1,228 downwards.
ACGTTCCGAAGAAGGTCGGCGAGACGACCCTCACCTTCCTGCGCATCGTGCCCGGGGCCGGCGACCGCAAGCAGGCCATGGAGGTCCGCGTCGAGACGGCCAAAGAGAAGACCTATTACGCCTACCCGAAGATGTACGAGAACACCCGGACCGGACAGCTCATGGTCAACCCCTCGATCCGGAATTCGGCGGTGATGGACCTTTACATCGCGCCCCAGCAGTACGATCCGGGCCAGGCGCAGGTGATCGGGCGCGACGTGCGCCTCATGAAAGGGACGACGACCAACATCGAGGGGACCGGATTCACGTTCCGCACCTTCAACGCCGACCGCTCCGCCATGACGCGCGGCGAGAAGACGATCCTCGTCCTGACGGACCTCACCATCACGCCTCCGGATGGCACGAACCACGACATGACGATCAAGTACGTGTTCCACATGGACGGGCGCGAGGAGGAGGCCGAGGAGCTCGCCCTCCCGGGCTTTCCCAAGGCCACGGTGCGCGTCCTCGCCGTCTCGCCCAACGACGGCGCCGTCGTCCTGCGCCTGACGGGCGTGTCGAAGAACCCGGCCGACGAGTTCCAGGCCGCCACCGTCGAGTCCCTCTCCGTGGACGTCACGCACAAGCCGCTCATCGCCCTCGTGTGGGGCGGCTTCTACGTGATGATGTCTGGCGGCCTGCTCGCTTTCGTCAAGCGCTCGCGAGAGGCCCGCAAAGCGGTGCTCGAGGCCTCGACCCAGCCCGCGCGCGCCGCGACACCCGTCGCGCCCACCGGGCCCGCGCTGCCCGCGCATACGCGATCGCGGGTCGGATAGCTACCGGCCCCACCTGCGGCCCCTTCCGAGCGTAAGGGCCCCCTCTCGCCGCTCACAATCCTCTCGTCAGTCCGCCCAGCCTCTTCAGCCCCTCGGGATCCATCGGATTCTGGCCGCTACGAGGCAGACGCAAGGAGGCGCCTGACGGATGGTACTAAGCCCGTAATAACGCCATCGCGATTCACAATTACCGTTATGGGTACTGCCCGAGGCCCGTCAGCTAGTGCGGGCGTTAGAATTGTAAACAGATTCTCGCAGTCACCCGCGAATCCGTTGATGCTCTTGAGAGGCGATGCCTCGTTACAAGCTATGACCAGTAGCGGCAGCTTGGACAGGAATGCGGCCTGGCTCCACTTCGCTAGGTCACGGACACACCTGTCACATGACCGATCGACGAAGTGCAGCACGGCTCC